>JAOAHW010000225.1 GCA_026415015.1 Syntrophorhabdaceae bacterium | reverse complement strand
GACCTGTCTTATGGGCAGGGGTAGATACCCCTGGCCGCATCTCATAGAGGATAACCCTATGTCCTCTTTTTGCTATCTGATAGGCAGCCTCAGTCCCTGCAAGACCTCCGCCGATTATTTTGATTTCCATCCACAGCCCTTACGTCCACAGGATGTTATGTTTTTATAAGTAAAGAGTGTAGGGGCATTGCATACTGGGCAGGTACCTTCTTTTGGCTCCTTATATGTGGCAAATGAGCACTTCGGGTAATTGGAGCAGCTTATGAACCTTTTCTTGTTTTTAGATACCTTTTCCACAAGTCTACCATCACAGCCTTCTTCTGGGCAGGCAAAACCAAGATAATATGGTTCTGTATATGTACAATCCGGGTAGTTACTGCAGGCAAGGAACCTGCCGAATCTCCCTGTCTTTTCGATCATATTGCCGCTGCATTTTTTACATATGCCCTTTATCTCTGCCTCCTGTATATGTATAGTCCCATCTTCACCAACCTTGACGTTCTTTTTATTCTTGCATTCTGGTTTGCCACTGCAGACAAGGTATTCACCGTTTTTACCCCATCTGAGGAGCATCTTTTTGCCACATCTCTCGCAGATTATGTCTGTCTCTTTCTCCTCTTTTTTGAGGCTCTTCATACCCCTCTTTGCCGTAGTTAGCTCCTTTTCAAGGGCAGTATGGAATTGCTCAAGGGACCTAACCCAGTCCTTTTTTCCATCCTCTATGAGGTCCAGGTATCCTTCCATCTTCGCTGTAAAATCTATATCCACTATAAGGGGGAAAAACTCCTTCATAAGCCTGTTCACTGTTATACCGAGAGGTGTTGGTATGAGCCTGCCTTTTTCCTTTTTTACATAATCTCTGTCCTGGACAACACTGACAATGGTTGCATAGGTTGATGGCCTCCCTATACCCTTTGCTTCAAGGGCCTTTATAAGGGTTGCCTCATTATACCTTGGAGGTGGCTGTGTAAACTTCTGCTGCAGGTCTATATCCTTAAGGGATAACATCTGTCCTTTCCTGAGGTCTGGGAGTTCTTTTGCTTCTTCTGGTTCATCGGTCTCTTCTTGATAGATCTTTGTAAACCCATCAAAGAGGACCTGCTGCCCCCTTGCAACAAAGATATAATCATCACCTATCTCTACTACCTTTGTCCTCACCCTCTGGGGAGACATCTGCGATGCAATAAATCTCTTCCATATGAGTTCATAGAGGGCAAAGAGGTCCTTGTCAAGATAGGGTTTTACCTTCTCTGGTGTTAGATGGGGATACGTTGGTCTTATGGCCTCATGGGCATCCTGGGATGTCTTCTTGTTTTTGAAGTAATTGGGTGTCTTGGGTAGATATGATGGGCCGTAGGTCTTCTCAATCAATCCCCTTGCTGCTTGTATTGCCTCATTAGATACCCTCACAGAATCAGTCCTCATGTATGTTATAAGGCCCATATCACCCTCGTCACCCATACTTACACCTTCATAGAGTCTCTGGGCGAGGAGCATGGTCTTTTTAGGGGAAAATTTAAGCCTCCTTGATGCCTCCTGTTGTAATTTGCTCGTTATAAAGGCAGCCTGGGGTGCAATATTTTTGTCTTTCACCTCTATGTCCCCTACCCTGAACTCTCTATTCAAGAGAATATCCTTTATATTCTTTGCCTCTTCCCCTGAGGTGACCTTTATCTTTGAATCACCCTTCCTATCAAGGGTTGCCTCAAAAGACTCGCCTTTTTCAGTTAAAAAGACCCCTTTGATGACCCAGTATTCCTCTGGTTTGAAATTAAGGATCTCCTCTTCCCTATCACATATAATCCTTAAGGCAACAGACTGGACCCTGCCTGCAGATAACCCATAGCTCACCTTTTCCCATAATACAGGGCTTATCTTGTATCCCACAAGGCGGTCCAGAATTCTTCTTGCCTTCTGGGCATTGTATTTTGCCTCATTAAGGGTTGTGGGGTTTTTTATAGCATCAGTGACACCCTTTTCTGTAATCTCATGGATGAGTATCCTCTTGATATCCTTGTTTTTCCCTATCACCTCTGCCACATGAAAGGCTATGGCCTCTCCCTCGCGGTCAGGGTCAGAGCCTATATATATGGTGTCTGCACCTGAGCCTGCATTTTTTAAATCCTCCACTACCCTTGCCTTACCCTTTAATATCTGAAAATGGGGCTTGAATCCCTTTTCTATATCCACACCCATAGTGCTTTTAGGCAGGTCTTTTATGTGGCCATATGTTGCCTTTATACTATAACCTTTGCCCAGGTATCTGGAGAGGGTCTTCATCTTTGTGGGCGACTCAACAACTACAAGTGACTTTGCCATCTTTGTTCTCAGGCTATACCCTCAGGTAAAAACCACCAGGGAATTGCCTTATTGCCTCCTTCATCTCAAGTCTTGTTATTATAGCCAGGACATCCTTTGCCTGTCTTTTACTGCCCTCTATAATATGGTCTATATGCACCTTTTCATAGCCGATAAAAGAGTAAATATAACTCTCATCTTCGTCCATATCAATAGTGTTTTTATCTTTAAGTTTCAGGTCTGGCAGGCAAGTGGAGACTATATCCTCGACGCCCTCTACAAGCCTTGCCCCTTCTTTTATAAGTCTATTCGCTCCTTTGTGTTCCTCGTTAAAGATACTGCCTGGGATAGCCATGACATCACGGTTATATTCCAGTCCAAGCCTTGCAGTGATAAGGGAGCCGCTTTTTGCTGAGGCTTCAATCACAATAATAC
>JAOAHW010000219.1 GCA_026415015.1 Syntrophorhabdaceae bacterium | reverse complement strand
AATCTGCAGGTGGGCATGTAAATAGGGTGAGTACCTTGACCTTTTCAAATTCTTTTGGATTGTATTTCTCTATAAGGTCGAAGAGTGGCAGGCTTGCTGCCCGTGCGCTGTTGAAACCAACGGGTAGGTCAATGGCCTCTGAAACAGGGAAACGTCCAGGCTGATAGCTCATGGCAAAGTTACCTATGTCAGCAGTGCCAGTAACTACGCCGTCAAAGATACTCTTGGCAGGCAGGAGTGTCCCTCCTGGGAAGGTCTGAACCTTTACCTTGCCATTTGTCCTCTTCTCTACCTCTTTTGCCCAGCGCTCCATCTGGACACATGGAAAGGTTGTGGCAGGCGGGAAGTTTGCATATTTTAGAACAATAGGAGACTGACTGTGAGCCTTATGCGGTACTACAAGATATAATCCTGATAGAAAAGTGATGCTTATTAAAATAATCAATATCTTTTTTAGTGGCATTTTTACCCCCTTTTTGAATGATTTAAAAAAGACTTAGAATTATCACCCCCTTTGCTTTTAAAGGTCATCATATCATTTTTGGATACTGTATACAATTTTAGAACCCATATATCTTAACTTTCTACTTTAATAAGCTTTATTTGTCAAGCATATTATTCATTTAAAATTTTTTAATGATCCTTTTAATTATTATGCCTTACAGATAAGTCGTTGTGGGTCTACCTCGTTCCTCAGGGTCATGAGTTCATCTTCTGTAGGGGGTACAGCCTGTTTTGCCCTTGATACATCTATCTCAAATCCTGTATTCTCAATAATCTTTTCTATTGACACGCCAGGGTAATATTCATCAAGATACATCTCTTTTGTCTCATCATGAAATCGCATAACCCCGAGATTTGTCACCACTGCAAGGGCACCACCCCTTACAAGCCCGAGCCTGGTTCTTGAATCACCACCTTTATACCAACCGACACTGGTGAGATAGTCGAGTCTTTCAACAAATCTCCTCTTTTCATGTTGCATAAATGTTATAACCCCTGAGGCAAATGATGCCACATCACAAGCACCACCGCTCCCTGAGAACCTTGTCTTGGGTCTGTGATAGTCGCCAATAGAGGTTGTATTGAGATTGCCATATTTATCAATCTGTGCAGCACCGAGAAAGGCTATTGTATGGAGTTTCCTGTGCCCTACTATAGAGAATGCTTCTATCAGACCAGAGTTTAGGCATGTTCCGCTCATAACCCTAAGGTCTGATACTGCCATAGGTATCTCATCGAGAGAAGGGTCTATACCGCCTGTCTCAAAAAAAATAACAGCCTTCGGTGCATAAATCCTTTTTGCTGCTGTGGCCGCAAGCATGGAGACCCCTGTCCCGGCAAAGACTATATCACCATCTTTTACAAAACGGCCTGCACTTATGGCCATCATCTCATTGTCTGAATATTCTAAAGCCATTTTAGACCTCCATTGTTTTATCTTCTGTCCAAACCTACTGCATAACCTATGACAGGGTTTGCCTTTATCTTCATAAGCATATCACTACCGACTTTATTAAGATATTCTTCATGATTTTTTATGCCATAAACCCACTCATCAAGGTATTCCTTGAACTTTTTATCATCATTGGCATAAACCCTGTACATATTCAGGTGTTTAGGGTCATAGTCATAAAAGGCAAAACACCCTGTTGGATGGGCACCATAAGGAATTTTTACAATCGCATCTACAAAAAAAGGTGGCAATGAATTCTGATCAGGGTCAAGCCTGATGTAGGAGCGGGGGACTATTTCTTCACAGGTGACAATTACAATGTCCGCAGCCTTAGCCTGCTCTATATCTGCAAAAGTAAGTCCCTTTATTCGTATTGTACCATCTTCACCTACATACTGGGCATGTATGAGTGTGACATCAGGATTGAGGGCAGGTAAAAGAACAACATCATCCTTATCATCAATAAAAGGGTTTTGCATAATCTCAAACTTTTTAGTGGCCACCTTTCTTTCTGTCCTTATCTCTTTTGAGAACCCTTCATAATTTAATAAATCAGAGCCAAGACCTGATTTTGTAGGTATAAAGGGTATATTTAGAGAGCCAGCTAAAAATCTTAAACTCATCTGATAGTTTGAATAATCTTCAAATTCTATGTCTCCCTGCTGTATTGCCTTTTTAAATCTTATGCAGGTAGGTGCATATCTTCCTGCTCCACCGTATGCTATCTCCAATCTTTTGACACATCCTGCACCTATTAAAACATCCAGTGCCTGACCATGGGAATGGCACACCATATGAAGGTCCTTTATGCCCTGCCTTATAATTTCATACGCCAGTGCCATAGGATTTCGCATAACTGTAAATCCACCTAAGGCTATCTGACTGCCATTTTTAATAAACTTTCTGACAGCTTCGTCTAAAGTCATAAGTTTTTCCATTGATAGGCTCCTTTAAAGTGGAGATAATATTCAAATATAATGCTTTTAAGTGGCTTGTATTGTCAAGTGTTTATTTATGGATTGTTTCACAGGAATCTCAAAATTTCTGATAGTTATGGAGAAAGCTTGATTTGAAAAAACATTGACAAAGCTGTATACAATACCATAAGATGGTTTTATGAATTGTCTTTGATTTAAAAATAACCAAAAAAGGAGGTTGTTATGGGTTTTGGATTTTTTTCAGAAGGCGATAAAAAAATTAGAAGACGCGACTTCTTGAAACTCGCAGGAATTGCTGGCAGTGCCATGATTTTAAGTAGTCCAACCCATGTCTTTGGTCAGGGTAAAAAGAGGATATCAATTGCAACAGGTGGAATGGGCGGTGTCTATTTTGTAATTGGCGGCGGCATAGCAAGTCTTGCAACAAAGTATGCAGGTGTTGAAGCAGCGGCAGAGGTTACTGCTGCATCAGTTGATAACTGTAAATTGATTGCAGCTAAAAAGGCAGATTTTGGATTGATTATGGGTGATACAGGTTACGATGCCTTTAAGGGAACGGGTCATTTTAAAGGCAAGGCGCTCCCTGTCAGGACAGCTGCAGTCTTATATCCCAATCTTATGCATGTGGTGACTGTAGAAGGCAAGGGTATAAAAAAGGTGTCAGACCTTAAAGGCAAAAGGATTTCAACTGGTGCGCCTGGAAGCGGTACAGAGGTAAAGGCATTGAGGGTGCTTGAGGCAGCTGGTATAAATGTTGATAAAGATGTGAAAAGGGACAGGCTTGGCGCAGGTGAATCAGCAGGGGCATTAAAAGATGGTAAAATAGATGCATATTTCTGGGATGGTGGTGTTCCCACCTCCTCCGTCCTCGACCTTGCAGCATCCCCAGGTATTAAGATGGTTCTTTTATCCCATGATGAACTTATTCAAAAGATGGTTGATAAATATGGACCTGTTTATTACAAATCTACTATTCCAAAAAAGGTATATACAGGGATTGAATATGACACAACCGTCGCTGCAGTGGGTAATCTTCTGATGTGTCATCAGGATTTAGATGAAAAGATCGTCTATGATGTTCTTAAAGCAATATTTGAACACCTAAAAGAACTGGCTGCGATACATAAAGAGGCTCTCAACATAAATTTAAAAGATGGAGCTTCTAATAGGGCAGTGCCATATCATAAAGGTGCTCAGAAATTCTTCAAGGAAAAGGGATACGACGTCTTTGTCTAATAGAAATAATGGATACAGGTTAAAAAAAATTAGCCTGTATCCCTTTCTATGTTTGTTATCCATCCTTATATTGATGTATTTTATCACGATTCAAGTTGTTGAGATTGGTGAGAAGGAAAGGCTAATAAGGGTTAGAAATGAAGATGTGATTATCTTACAATACACCCATTCTATGTATGGTGTACAAGTAAGAGAGAAATTTATTGTCAATGGTAATAGTTTTATTCTTTACCATGTTGATACAGATAATGCAGCCCTTGAATATTTTGGCATAGAAGGTAAAGATAAAGGTAATGTTAGAATTCATATAAAAGAATTCAGTATACCCAAGGATAGCATTGGGGATCACACGTTATATATAAAAAATAAGGCGTTAAAGATAGCACAATATAATGGACGACTTGGGAGTATAAATGTTAAATTGAGGAGAATTCCTATCATGATTTTCCTTATATCCTGTTTATGGAGGTAATGTATGGGAGACAAAGAAAAGTCTATCCTCGATGAAGCTGCTGAGCAGTTGACTGAAGAGCAGAAGAAGAAACTCGAAGAAGTAATTGAAGAAGAGGAAGGTGTAACAAGAAAGGTTAAGGGATTTTGGGATTATATCATTACAATACTTGCTGTTGCTATGTCTATCTTTGCCATATATGCTACTATTTTTCCAGTGACAACTCAAATTTTGAGAGGTGTCCATGTTGCATTTATGATAGTCCTGTCTTTTTTATATTACCCCATGGCTAAAAAATTTAAAGGTAAGATCAACATCGTTGATATAGGGCTTGCCTTGATAGGTATTGTTTGCATCCTTTATATGCTTATTGATTTTGAGGACTTTATCTACAGGGCAGTTACGCCAGAATTATGGGATAAGATACTTGGTATCGCATTTATCATACTTATATTAGAGGCAACAAGACGTAGCGCTGGATTGATAATGCCTATTTCATGTATCCTATTTCTTATTTATGCATACATCGGGCCTTGGCTACCTGCACCATGGACTCATAGGGGCTATGATATTGAACGTATTGTTGGGCATATGTATATGACTCTTGAGGGTATATTTGGGGTTCCCATAGATGTATCATCATCTATTATTATTATGTTCACCATCTTTGGGGCCTTTCTAACAGTCTCAGGGGCTGGAAAGTTCTATGTTGATTTCGCCTTCACAGCCATGGGCAGAAAACCAACTGCAGCAGGCAGATCTGTTGTTGCAACATCCTATCTCCTTGCTATGGCATCTGGCTCAGGTGTTGCCAATACTGTTGCAATAGGTTCTGTAGCATATCCTATGCTGTCAAAGGCTGGTTATGACAAAGATAATGCAGGAGGATTTCTTGCAGCAGGAGGCATGGGCGCAATCACAACGCCCCCTGTTATGGGCGCAGCTGCCTTTCTCATAGCAGAATTTTTAAGGATTAGTTATGTAGATGTCATAAAATTAGCCCTCATCCCTGCAGCCTTATACTATTGGGGGCTACTGCTTATGGTTGAATTTGATGCAAAAAAATTCGGTTTAAAGGCAGTGGCTATAGAGAAAAAGCATACCCTGTGGCAATTGACCAAGATGTACGGTTTTCATTTTCTCCCTCTAATAGCAATAGTGGTATTCCTTGTGAATGGATTTACCCCATCTGTTTCAGTCCTTGCTGCAATAATTACATGTTTTCTCACATCTTTTATCAGGAAAGATACCAGGTTTAATCTGCCAAGGCTTATTGAGGCATTGAAACAGGGTTCATTGACAGTCCTCAATGTGGCTGCCATTTGTGCCTCAGCCGGTATCATTGTTGGGATCGTGAGCCTTACAGGTCTTGGTTTAAAACTCTCTACCATAATTATCCAGTATGCAGCAGGAAATGTTCTGCTCACTGCACTGTATACAGGAGTTCTTTTGTGGATCATAGGACTTGCAGTACCTATAACTGCCACCTATATTATTGCCGCGGTGATCGCTGCCCCTGCCCTTGTTAAACTTGGAGTCCCTGAGTATGCCGCCCATATGTTTATTTTCTATTATGCACTGCTATCTGAAGTATCACCTCCCACTGCCCTTTCTCCTTTTGCCGCTGCAGCAATAACAGGGGGTGATCCATTTAAGACAACGATGATGGCGTGGAAGTATTGTATCCCTGCCTTTTTAATGCCCTTTATTTTTACTGTTATTCCAGAAGGAAGGGCACTGTTGCTCCACTGGGAGGGTGTTGGCGTAACTCATGGGATTTGGATCCTTTTTACTTCCTTTCTTGGTATAGGTATGCTTGCATCAGGTGCATCGGGTTGGTTTCTCAAGAGGTCTAATACCATTGAGAGGGTTATTATGATTATAGGTGCTTTGGGTTTTGTTGTCCCATATCGAATAGGCGATGTTATTGGTTTTATCAGTCTTGTTATTGTATTTCTAATGCAGAAATTCAGAAAAACATAGAATATTCTGATTTAATTCCTTTTTAAACTAAGGTCAATTAACTTATAAAAAAAAGAGCCGGTGAAACACCGGCTCATTGATTTTCAAGTTGCTTTAAAATCAGGCCTTTTCAAGGGCAAGTATTGCTGCACCCAAAGCACCTACTATCTGTGGTTCAACATAGATCTTTATCTGGGTATTCAATGCCTTCTCAAGCGCCTTTACAACACCAATGTTCTTTGCAACACCGCCTGTCATTATAATATCGGGCTGTGCACCTCCAAGCCTTGTTATAAGACCCATAGTCCTGTCAGATATTGCCTTGTGGATACCGTACAGTATATCCTCAAGTGCCTCTCCTTCACTGACAAGAGATATGACCTCTGATTCAGCAAAGACAGTACATATGCTACTTATGGTGACCTCTTTTTTATGCTGAAGTGATATGTCTCCAATCTTGTCAAGGTCTACATTCAGTGCCTTTGCCATTACCTCAATGAATCTACCTGTCCCTGCTGCACATTTGTCATTCATCTCAAACTCAGCAACCCTGCCTTTTTCATCTACCCTTATGACCTTTGTATCCTGACCACCTATGTCTATTATTGTCCTTGCCTCAGGAAATAAATAATTCACACCTTTTGCAATACAGGTAATCTCAGTTATTGCCTGCTGCGCAAAGTCAGCCCTTTTTCTCCCACAACCTGTTGCAATTGTAAAGGCTATATCTGATGGCTTTTTGGATGGAAAGGCCAGCACCTTTTCAAGTGCCATTTCAGCGGTCTTTTTTGAATCAGCTCCGGTCTGAAGTATGGTGTATCCAACTATACCTTTATCTTTGTCAAATAAAAGGGCCTCTGTTGTTA
Organism: Syntrophorhabdaceae bacterium; assembly: GCA_026415015.1. GTDB lineage: Bacteria > Desulfobacterota > Syntrophorhabdia > Syntrophorhabdales > Syntrophorhabdaceae > DTOV01. The sequence goes on along the minus strand of JAOAHW010000219.1, from coordinate 2,921 downwards.
TAGAGCCTATATCTATACCGGCAACTAACATCTGATTTCACCCCTTTATTATTCTATGACAGCGAGGACAGCATCTGCCTCAACTTCCTGACCTGCGGCTACCTTAATCTCTTTCACTACACCGCTAACAGGTGAAACTATGGGCATCTCCATCTTCATTGCCTCAAGAGTGGCGATTTGATCATCCTCGCTCACCTTATCTCCAACCTTTACCAGAACATTTATAATTTTCCCTACCATTGGAACTGTCACTTCTGTTGCCATATTTCCCTCCTTAAAAATTTCTATTATGCTTTCCTATAACCCAGGGCGAACTGGGCGATAATCATCTTCTGAATGTTGGACGTACCTTCCACTATCTGATATGATTTTGCATCCCTTAGGAATCTCTCAACAGGATACTCAGAGGAGAAACCATAGGAACCGAAAATCTTAACTGCCTCAGAGGCACAGAAATTGGCAGACTCTGCAGCATAGTATTTTGCCATAGATGTCTCAAGGGTGTTGTTTATGCCCTGGTCCTTCTGCCAAGCTGCCTTATAGACAAGGAGCTTTGCTGCCTCATGCTCTACTGACATTCTACCTATCTGTTCCTGGATCATCTGGAACTGTCCTATTGGCTGACCAAATTGTTCTCTCTCATTTGCATATTTACACGCCTCTTCAATACAACTCTGGGCAACACCTACTGCCCTTGCAGCTGAGCTTAATCTTGTGAAGTTTAGCATGGTCATACATATTGCAAAGCCCTGACCTGGTTTACCAATAAGTGCACTCTTTGGTATTTTGACCTCTTCAAAGAATATCTCGCCTGTTGGGGCGCAGAAAAGGCCAAGTTTTGTATGGATTGCCCTCTGTGTAATTCCGGGGGTTTTGAAATCAACAATAAACGCAGACATACCTTTGTGTTTTGCTGCCTTATCAGTCATTGCATAGACAATACCGCAGTCACAGTATGGAACGCCTGATATCCAGGTTTTAGTACCATTTAATATGTAGCCGTCATCTACCTCAACAGCTGTTGTCTTCATGCTTGCCACATCAGAACCTGAATTAGGCTCTGTAATAGCAAAACAGCCACCGCTTGTACCTGCAATCAATCCTGGAAGGTATCTCTCCTTCTGTTCTTCTGTCCCGAATTTCAGAAGCACGTTCTGTGGACCATTCATCTGGAGATTAAAAGGCAGGCCCCATGATGGGCTTACCCTGGCCACCTCAATGGCCATAAGTGTTGCTGCCATGTGGCCTTCGGGCAATTCAAGACCACCGTACTTTTCTGGTGCAAGACATGCAAACATGCCCTGATCGCCCATCTTCTTCATTATCTCGGGACGAAATTTGTGCTCCTTCTCATCCTCTTCCATTGTAGGCTTAATGTTCTTGATAGCGAACTCATAAGCCATTTTACGCATTGATTCTAATTCATCAGAAATTTTAAAATCCATATCTTACTCTCCTTTCGAAAAGAATGTGAAACAATTAACAAACTAAAACAACTAATAATAACAAAAGGCAGTTTTTTATGTCAAGTTTATTTTTAAAAATATGAGACCTTTTATATTAGGTCTTTCTCAGAAAAATATTGCGGTGTATAACAGGCTTGGATATAATGGATAAAAAGGTAAATTCTTATGGTCTACAACGGAAAAGGTTTAGTAAAAAATGGTCTCTATGTTACTGGTTTTGCATGGTCTCCTGCTTATTTAGTAGATGGTGAGGTACCAGTAGTATTTGAGTCAGGCTTTCATTGCATGGCAAAAATCTATGAAAGGGATATTAAGGATATTATCCAAGATAAAAAACTACCATATCTTTTTATAACCCATGTCCATTATGACCACTGCGGTGCCACTTCGTATCTACAAAGGGCATTCCCGGGTATTAAGGTGGCAAGTTCACAGAGGGCAAAAGAGATTCTAAAGAGACCAAATGCTGTCAATCTCATGAAATCTTTAAGTAAAAATGCCTTTGGTATTATATCCAAGATGGAGTCCGTTGAAAGACATATGCTCCTTGAAGATGACTTTGAGGCGTTCTACGTAGATATATCTTTAAAGGACATGGATGTAATAGATATATGTAACGGGATAAGTGTTCAGGTTTTCGAGACACCAGGTCATACAAGAGATATGCTGAGCTATTATATCCCCGAGAAAAAGATTCTTATTGCAACAGAATCAACAGGTTGTAGAAATCAGACAGGACATATTATCACAGAATTTCTTGTGGATTATGATAAGTATATGTCGTCCTTAAGGCGCCTTTCAGGCCTTGACATAGATATCCTGTGCCAGGGCCATCACTTTGTTTTTACAGGCGATGACGTGAGAAGGCACCTTTCCAAATCCATTGATTCTGCAGAGCGTTTCAGAGATGATGTATTCAAATACCTGAAGTCAGAAGGGGGCTCTGTAGATAGGGGGGTCGAGGTAGTAAAGGCTAAGGAGTATGATACAAACCCAGGACCAAAACAGCCTGAAAAGGCATATCTTATAAACCTAAGAACAAGAATAGCTCATCTTGCTGAGAGGCTTGCATGGGGAGGATAATCTATCTAATTTGAGCCCTCTGCAAAATCCTCCAATGGTTTAGAAATTAATCCTGTTTTTTTGAGACCAATTTTTATAATAATCGAAAATACAACTATGTGTAAGGAGCCTTGTGATGTGCTGAGGGTTGAGACCTTATTCAAAGGCCTCATATATATTTATTTATTAAAAAAGATAAGCCATCTGAAATACTGCTCGCCTACGAGATACTGTTTAAAAATTTAATAAAATTGTTGACATACCATAGATAATAATTGTTATATATAGCCTACATGTGAAAAATTTAATTAATTAAATCAGGAGGGATGATATGGAAATAAAGACAGTCGGGGTATTAGGAGCCGGTGTTATGGGTAATGGTATTGCCCAGGT
>JAOAHW010000180.1 GCA_026415015.1 Syntrophorhabdaceae bacterium | reverse complement strand
CCCATGGATTAAGTTTTATCTCCCAGAAGCCATCAAACCTTCCACAGGCAAGATAACAAAGATTAAGGGCTGCTGAACCATCCCTCCTTATGGCCTGTGCCTCATAGATAAAGGAGATAAAATTATCTATGTTGTTATTCTTGCTTGTGGGGAGGTCATAGGGAAAACCAGTGGATAAAAGTGCCTCCTTTAATATTCCTATCTTCGATACTGATATCCTTTTTCCATTAAAATATGCGCCCTGCCCTCTTCTTGCATAGAATAATTCCTTGAATATTGGGTTATAGACAGCTCCCACAGTGACTATCCCTTTTTCTTCATATGCAATGGATGTACAGAAAAATGGATAGGCGTGGGCATAATTTGTAGTCCCATCAAGAGGGTCAATAATCCACCTATTTTTGTTGCCTTCAATATAATTTTTCTTTTCTTCGCTTATAATATCATCTTCAGGGAATGCCTCTTTTATAAGACCTATAATCCTCTCCTGACATGCCAAATCCACATCTGTCACAAGGTCTATAGTGCCTTTATGCCGAATACCGATGTTCTTTCCCATGTATCTCTTCTGTATCCTTCCTGACTCCTTTGCACATCTTATGGCAAACTCAAGTATCTCATCCATAGCCCTTTCTCTTCCCTTTGAGATTATCATTTTATCTCAGTTATCCTGCCCTCAACAACAGGATTGACCTTTTTCCTTGTCTTTATGTACTCCACTACAAGGTCCCTCACCCACTTTCCAGGCTCTTTATGTAATATTATGTGTGAGTTGATATAACCACCAAATACCCTATATCCATCCCCTCCAGCCATGAGAAAATCAGTGGTAGCTACATTGTATTCCTTTTCTAATTCAATAGGTTCCCCTCTAAAAGCAACCTCTCTTATTGTAGATTCACCTGGCCTATCCCTTGAAAAACTAAACCTTATCCCTGACACCTGTGGAAACCTGCCAGAATTGTTCTCTCTTGTGCTTGTCCCATGTCTTAATGCCTCTATTATATCCTTACCTTTCATCTTTATAGCCACGATATAGTTATTAAAAGGTAATGCATTATATATCTGACCCATGGTGATTGGCCCTCTGCCTATGCCCATCTTTATAGAACCCCCGTTTATTATTACTATATCTGACTGTGTCCTTTGTTTTATTGCATCTGATACAAGATTCCCAAAATTTGTCTCTCTTCTGACGCTATTTACTCCATCGAGGTCTACCTCTGTCTCACCTATCTTCTGTTTAACAATCCCTCTTATCTTCCTTTGATATTTCTTTACAACCTCTTCTACCTCCTTGTTTTTTATTCTTGCAGAAGGCTTGATATCTATGAGGTATCCTTTATAGTCTTTTATTTCTCCATCCCTTAATGTCAGGTCAAGGACACCTAAGACCTTTCCATGCTCCCATGCCTGAACTATAATGGTCTTTCCTATCAAAACAGGTTTCTCTATCTTCGTGTGTGAATGGCCACCTACAATCACATCTATACCACCTATCTTCTGGGCAAGAACCATGTCATTGTGTAAACCAAGATGGGACAATATTATTATCATATCAACCTTATCTCGCAATTCTTTTATAAATATTTCAGCAGTATCAAAGGCCGATTGGAATACGAGACCCCTTACATTATCAGGGTGGGTATATATAGGTGTCTCCTCTGTAGCAAGACCGATTATAGCGATCTTTATATCTTTTAACTGCCTTACTATGAATGGTTGGATACCTTCTATACCAATTATATTTGCCCCCAAAAAAGGAAAACGGGCATCCTTCATCCTTTCCTTTAACGCATCTATACCAAAATCAAATTCATGGTTACCTATGGTCATGGCATCAAAACCCATTATATTCATAATCTCGATCACTGACTTTCCATAGAAAAGGTTTGCCCAGTTGCTGCCCTGAATCATATCTCCTGCAGAAAGCAAAAGGCTTGGCCTTTCTTGTCTTAACCTGTCAACCATCCCTCCAATATATGTTGCCCCACCTACCATACCACCTGTAAAATCTGATTTCTGTTCCTCTGCAAAGCCATGGAAGTCATTAACATAGAGGACCCTTATATCTATGTCTTCACAGAGGGCATTAAAGGAGACAAAAAATATGATAAAAATTATTGATAAAAATATTAAAATCCTCTTTTTCATAATTTAGTTTCACCTATCATCTTTTTTAAAATCTTCACAAAATATGCATTGAGCTTGTGTTTTTTTATTGGTAGCCTCAGAAAAAGTCCCTCTGGTTCCTGGTAAATGTCAATATTTATGCCTTTTTTATAAAAAAAATCAAATACAGCATCCTTATCACCCTCTATCTCGACAAGTAGAAAATTACAGCCCCGATCTATGATTTTTATTCTTTGAGAGCTCTTTAATCTATCCTTTATATAAGTCTTCTCCGAACTTATATATTCATTTGTCCTCCTCTTATAGGCTGCATCTTTCATACTCACTAAGGCTGCAGAACAGGCAAGGGGTGGTATCTTGAATGAAAATGGGTAGATAAATTTCTTCAGGTCTTTGATGAGCTTGTTAGGGCCTATGGCATATCCGAACAAAAGGCCTGCAAGGCCATGGTATGTAGAAAAAGTCTTTACTATCAAAGAACATTCTGATTTTACAATGTTCTCTGCATATGTAGGCATTTCTGTATAATCTATAAGAGACTCATCTATAATAACGGTTTTTTTCATCTTGTCAGCCAGCCCTATAATATCCTCTATCTGTTTATTGCTTAATATTTTTCCTGTTATATTATGAGGATTTGGCAATAATATTAAATCTATTTTATCAAAAAATTGACTCAAGTCTTCAATATTACAATAATTATCATCATTAATATCTGTCTTATATGGCACAATCTTTACATCCCCACTATCTATAAAAAACCTGTATCCGCCTGATACAGGTGATGGGATCAGTATATCTGAACCCCCTGACATCTTAAGTACACAAGATAGAATATGGGAGAGACCATAACAAACTAAAATGTTTTCTTCCTCTATATTAAATAGCTTCTTAAGGTATCTTATAAACCTAGAGAGTGAGGTATCATCGTAGGATTCTATGTGTTTTATAGACCTTCTTAGATTGTTTTTTACTCTCTTTGATGTGTTAAGGGGGTTTATATTATCTGTGAAGTCAAATATCTTTTTATTATGCACTATGATATCTAAATAACCTGTTTTACAAAAAAAGGCGGGGATGATTACCCCGCCTTTTATAAGTCAGTCAGAACATGTTATACGTGGTCACTCCACTTTCCGTATCTCTCTCTTAAAATCCTGTGGAGTATCTTACCTGCGCCACTTCTTGGCATCTCCTCATCCTTTATGAAGATGACATTCTTAGGAACCTTGAAGCCTGCGATCTTGCCTTTACAGAAGTTGGAGATCTCTTCAGGTGTTGCTGTCTGACCTTCATGGAGGACCACAACTGCTGTTACCTGTTCGCCCCATTTCTCATGTGGGACACCGATAACTGCCACGTCTTTTACCTTTGGATGGCCACCGACAACATTTTCAACTTCTGATGGGAATACATTTTCACCACCAGAGATGATCATGTTTGCCTTCCTGTCTACAAGATAATAATAACCATCCTCATCCCTGTAAGCCATGTCACCAGCGCTGAAGTATTCACCTTTCATAGCTGCTGCAGTCTTCTCCGGCTCTTTCCAGTATTCCTCAAAGAGCATCGGGCTTCTTGAATAGAGTTCACCTACCACATTGGGCTGTGTTATAAGGTTACCGTCTTCATCATAGATCCTGATGATGTCTGTTCCTATAACCTCACGGCCAATAGAACCGAGTTTTGTGAGCTGTTCGTGTGGTTTAAGGACTGTAACAATGCCTGCCTCTGTTGAGCCGTATGCTTCATAGAGTTGTGAGTTGGGGAACATCTTGAGTATACCGAGTTTTGTATCTCTCCTTGCTGGTGCAGAAGAGCACAATAGTTTCTTTACGCAGGAGACATCATATTTTGCTTTAACCTCATCAGGCAATGCAAGCATCATGATGTAGTGTGTTGGGACAAGGGATGTAAATGTAATCTTGTGCTCTGCAAATGTCTTGAGGAGGTTCTCAGGGTTGAAGCTCACCATGTTATAGGCCATGACAGAGCCACCTACCCATGTATTAACAAAGGAGTAGAAGAGTGAGTTAACATGGCAGCATGGCATAACAAGGAGTGTAATATCGTCGAAGTTAAACTGATGGTCAAATATCATGATGAAATACTGGGCAAACAATGATGCATGTGTCTTTACAACGCCTTTAGGTTTTCCTGTTGTTCCACCGGTATACATAATAACCCATGGGTCATCGGCATCTACTTTGGTTGCAGGTTCTTCTGGGCTTGCTGCTGCAAGGGCATCCTCATATGAGATGTAGCCGTCATAATGAGGGTTATCCACTGCAAATGTTACATATTTTTCAACAGTGGGGATATTTTTCTTCATCTCGTTGACCTGTTTTACCCAGGGGAATTCCTTGCCGTCTGCTGGGTCTACACCTGCCTGGAGAATAAAGACCTTTGCTTCGCAATGATTTATAATATATTCCATTTCAGGTGGTGCAAGCCTGAACATAAGGGGAACACAGATAAAACCGCCTTTTGCTGCTGCTGCATATATCTCAAGCCATTCTACACAGTTATATGCAAGAACTGCAAACCTATCACCTTTCTTCATACCCATATCAGCGAGGGCATTTGCAAGCCTACATGACCTTTCATTCCATTCTTTGAAGGTATATGACTTGTAAAGGTCCTTTATACCCATCTTGTTAGGCCATTTAAAGGCATTTACCCTCAAAACATCTTTTGCCGTCATCCAGTGCCCGTTCTTCATGTTAATCCTCCTAACGTTTTTTTAATTTGTATAGTGTTGTTTGTTAAAGCATAGGGTGTTACTACTCAACAAGCTCCAGTAGATGATATACCTTTTGAGGCATCTTATTCTGTAAGACATTATCAATAAGGTTTATCATGCAGCCTGGACATGCAGTAACAACTATATCTGCCCCTGTTGCCTTTATTCCATTCATCTTTTTGGCGGCTATCTTTTTGGTAAGGTCATAATGATAAACACTGAAAGAGCCGCCCATTCCACAGCAGAGATCTGCATTGGGCATCTCTACATATTTGAGCCCTTTTAAGCCCTTTAATATTGCCCTTGGTTGGGCTGAAATATTCTGGTATCTTATCAGGTGACACGGGTCATGCCATGTTACAGTCTTGCCTTCAAACTCTTTTTTCAATTTCAGTTCTTCGGGCTTTACCTTCATTACATCTATGATAAACTCCATGCTATCCTTTATCTTCTTCTCAAAGTCTTTATAACGTTTCTCCTGGTCTGGATTATCAGGAAGGTATTTCTGATAATCTTTGAGTGTTGAACTACATGTTCCACAGCCAGTTACTATCATATCCACATCCTTGAAAGCCTCAATATTCTTATCTGCCAGCATCCTGCCTGTCTCAAAGTCTCCGCTAAAATATATAGCAGCCCCGCAGCATGACTGCTCCTGAGGGACAACCACCTCAATTCCTCTCTTTGTCATAAAGTCTATAAACTTCATTCCAAGTTCAGGATAGACAAAATCGACTGCGCACCCCATGAAAAATCCTACCCTCATAATTGGGGCTTTACCATCCTGAGGTTTATATACAGGTTTTACCATATCCCTTAGAAATGTCTTTGCTATCTCAGGAATGTTTCTACCCTGTCCAAGGGCCTTGAGAAAATCAGGGAGGTGCCTGATATTACCTTCAGTCTTTGGGAGAAGCCATTGGAATGCCTTGGCAAGCCTTACGTAATTACCAAAGGCCTTTCTATTTGCCATAACCTTCCTGAAGGCAAAGTTCTTGACAAATCCAAGTCCTTTATTTTTTACCATCTCTGCCCTTGCAGCCACCACTACCCTGTCTATCTGGGTCTTGGCAGGACAGTTTACAACACAGCGCTTACAGAGAAGACACTTGCCAATAATCTCTCCTAATTCATCTGTGAACTTCTGCTCGCCTTTAATAGCAAGTTTGGCTAAATAGTTTTTACCCCTTGCAACAGCTGTCTCAACCTTTTCCTCCTGATACACAGGACAGAAAAAGCTACAAAAACCACACTTCATGCACTGGTCAGCATGTTGTTCTACTTTTTTTAGCTCTTTTAGATCTTCCATATTTTAAGCTCCCCTCTGACTATTCCCAAATCTTACCTGGGTTCATGATATTGTTCGGATCGAAAAGTGCCTTGATCTTTTTCATCATATCAATTACAACAGGGTCAAGCTGTCTCTTTAAGAACTTTTGCTTTTCAAGCCCTATGCCGTGTTCGCCAGAGAGGACACCTCCCAATGCAACTGCCTCTTCAATGATCTCATCCATGGCCTTCACTGCCCTTCCATAATGCTCTTGATTAGATACATCAGTAAGTATTGCAGGGTGGAGGTTGCCATCGCCTGCATGGCCAAGGACAACTATCTCTACATTATATTTCTTCGCCAGTTCTTTACATTTATTGATTAGATCAGGTATCTTTCCCCTTGGGACAGTCACGTCTTCAGCAAATACTGTCTTGGCCTTTCCAAATACTGCAGCAAAACCAGCCCTTCTTGCAAGCCAGTATCTATTTGCCTCATCCATATCCTTTGCAATCCTAACATCCACTGCACCGTATTTCTTAACAATATCAACAATCTTTTCTGTTTCTTTCTCTACTGCCTCTGGTATGCCATCACACTCAAAGAGAAGCACTGCATCGGCATCCTTGGGGAGACCCATGGGCATCATCTCTTCTATCCTGTTTATAACCCAGTTATCAAGTAGCTCTATCTTATCAGGGATCACGCCGTTCTCAAGGACCCTAAATACCCCCTCTCCTGCCTTTGCCACATCAGCATATACAACCATAGTGGTCTTTTTAGCTGGTGGAATAGGATTCAGTTTGAGTTCTGCCCTTGTTATAACACCGAGGGTACCTTCAGAGCTTATAAATATATGAAGCAGGTCATAACCCACTACATTCTTTAATGTCCTTCCGCCAAGGTTTACGATCTCACCAGTAGGTAGAACAACCTCAAGTCCAAGGACATACTGTTTTGTGACACCATATTTCACACATGCAGGTCCGCCAGCATTTTCTGCGATGATCCCACCTATTGTGGCACCTAAGAAGCTCTGTGGATCAGGGGGGAAGAATAGACCTTCTTTTGCAAGTGCCAGGGTAAGGTCCTGTAAAACTACACCAGGTTCTACTGTGGCAGTTAAGTTTTCTTTGTCAATCTTTAGTATTTTATTCATCTTTGTTGTGCATAAAACTATACCACCTAACCAGGGAACTGAGCCGCCGCTTACATTTGTTCCGCCACCTCTCGGGGTTACGGGTATCTTTTCAGCATTGGCGAGCTTCATTAAATCGGATATCTGCTGGGTGGTTGTAGGAAAAACCACAACATCAGGCTCCCGTATCCAGCTTGTAGTGCCATCATAAGAATACGCCTTCAATGCCTCAGGAGATGTTAATACATTCTCCTTGCCTACTATCCTCTGTAGCTCGTTTATTACTGATTCCTTTAACATTCATACCCCCTGAATAACGTTTTTTTGATTTTGTAATTTATTTCACTTAATAATTATATTTTCTCTAATCATTTGTCAAGAAAATACGAACTTTTTCATGTATCAAGTCTTTAAAAATAACCTGTGTTTTAAGGGTTTTTTTTATGTTCACTATAGTAAACATATTTAGAGACATTCTGTTTAACAGGATAAAGTAAAGACATGCAAAAAAATCTAATAATTTCAACTAATATGAAATGGTAATGGTTTGAATACCTATCTACAACTCAGTTTAAATTTACACTGGTTTTTAATTTCCAGCCATGATAAAAAAACCTATGCTTGTAGTTGTCAGCGACCTGCATTTAACAGATGGGACCGCCACAAACAATCTATCACCAAGGGCTTTTAAACATTTTCTAAATCTCATAAAACGCAGTATCAGGGATAATACAGAAGAGATTATCCTTGTCTTTGATGGCGATACCTTCGACCTATTGAGAAGCGATTACTGGATGTCAGTGGGGGATAATGAAAAGCCATGGTCTATAAAGCCAGATACCCACAAAACACAGACCCATCTTAAAAATATCTTCGATAATATAGTTGAAATCAACAGAGATGGCCTCAAGCTAATAAAAGAGGCAGATGAGGTCTTCCATCCCATCCCTGTTAAGCGTTTTGTAATACTGGGTAACCATGATAGGATGCTAAATGAATTCAATAACCTACAGGACACTTTATCCCATATATTAGGTAGAGTTCAGGTAGAGGAGAATGCTTATGTAAACGACGAATACAGTGTCTCAATCAAACACGGCCACGAATATGATGAATACAATTTTGAGCCCCAGGGGATACCAATAGGTGATGTGAATACAACAGAGCTATTTGTACGCCTACCATACGAGATAAAAAGAGAGTTTCCCCATCTTGCCGATGAGTTGAAATGCATTGAGGATATAAGACCCCAATGGCGGATTTTCGACTATCTCTTTAATGAATATCAGGAAAAAAGGCTTAAATCTTTTATAGAAGATACCATAGGCAGGACAATAGAGGTCTTTTTAGATATCCCCTATGTAAAACAATGGCTCAGGACTCACAATACGCCTCATATTCTGGATGCCTCAGATAGACTCAAATACGTGCTCTATCTTTCAAAATTTATCTCCATTGAATGGGCTGAGAGATTTTTAAAGGCCTTTTCCTATTTTGAGATAGATGAAACAAGATACGAAGAGATGGCAGCCAGACATAAAACACTTTATACTGTATTCGGCCACACCCACAGTGAAAAAATTTCATTTCTTTCAGAGATGAACAATTTACATAGATATTATATAAATACAGGCACATGGAGAGAGAGGATTATTGCATCAAAGAATGGTTCTTTCTCTCGATATAAATCCATGACATATGCCATATTTTATAAAAAAGAGGAGAGGGTAACAGATTTCCCCTCGTTTGAGTTATGGAATGGTGCGCTCAGGGAGTGATATGTTAGCAGCCTATTTTTTTAAGCCTATAGACTATGGTTACACTTTTTTTAATCTATAATCTTTAGTCTATAGTCTATAGTCATTAGTCTATTTTATGGCCGTATTAGAGACAATAATCCCTATCTTCTTGATAATAATCTTTGGTTATATCATCCACAGGAGGGGTATTATAAATGACAGGTTTATCTCTGAGGCAAACAGGTTTGTATATCTATTTCCATTCCCTGTGCTTATTTTCACAGGCATAATCAAGTCAGATATAAGGTCTGTCTATGCATCACATATAGTTGCTGTTATTGTTCCAACCTTTATAATAATGATTGTATCTTTTTTTGTGGGATACTTATTGAGATTAAGAAAAGGCAGCCTCGGGACATTCATCCAGACTGCCTTTCATGGAAATGTATCTTACATAGGGCTTGCTGTCCTATTTTATCTCCTTGGTGAAAACGGCCTGAAACAGGGTAGCATCCTTATCGGGCTTATGATACTCCTTAACAATTCCATGGCAATAGCAATCCTCTCCTGGACATCTAATAAAGAGAGGAATATGGCAGGATCAATACTTTCCATAGTAAAAACACCAGTAATTATTGCGACTTTTCTTGGTCTTACAGTTATATTTATAGGTATTCCCATACCCAAATCTATAACAAAAGGCATGGTTATACTGTCAAATATTGCCCTGCCTATGGCACTGATTATGATAGGTGCTTCAATAGGTGTAAGAAATATCAAAAAAACCTTCAAAGTCTCTTTTTTCTCTGCCCTTCTTAAACTATTTGTCCTGCCAGGGATCTCAGCCATATATTTCGTATTTTTGAAGATAGGTTTCAGGGATATAACCCATGTCTTTATACTCCTTGCAACACCTACGGCAACTACATCGTATATAATGGCTTATGAGATAGGCGGTGACCCTGAGCTTGCATCAAATGCCGTTACCCTCTCTACGATTTTATCGCCCCTTGCCTTTATTTTTTGGGCTAATCTCGCTATGATATGATTCTGTCCATATAAGGATAGAACATGCTCCTAAATAAAAAGGCGGGTCATAGACCCGCCTTAACTTCATTTAACATTTTTATTCTGGGTTACCATTTCCCTGTTGTTAGATATTCGTCTATTGCTGCTGCTGCCTTTCTGCCTGCACCCATGGCAAGTATAACGGTTGCAGCACCTGTAACGATATCGCCTCCAGCAAAGACACCCTTTCTGCTTGTCTTTCCTGTCTCAGGGTCTGCCTCAATATTCCCTGATTTCCTTAGCTTCAGACCCTCTGTTGTAGATGTCAATATCGGGTTTGGACCTTGTCCTATGGCAACTATAACAACATCCACATCTATCACATGGTTGGAACCTTTGATCTCTACAGGTCTTCTCCTCCCTGATGCGTCAGGCTCGCCGAGTTCCATCTTCACACATTCTATCCCCTTGACCCATCCATGTTCATCACCTATAACCCTGACAGGTGCTGTAAGGAGTCTGAAGTCAATGCCCTCTTCCTCAGCGTGATGTGCCTCTTCTGCCCTTGCAGGCATCTCAGCACGGGAGCGTCTGTATATGAGATATACATCATCTGCACCAAGACGTTTTGATACCCTGGCAGCATCCATTGCCACATTGCCACCACCAATTACCGCCACCTTGCTCCCAACCCTCACTGGGGTATCATATTCAGGAAAGAGATATGCCTTCATCAGGTTAGCCCTTGTAAGGAACTCATTGGCAGAATATACGCCATTTAAATTTTCACCAGGGATATTCATAAAATATGGAAGGCCTGCCCCTGTTCCTATAAAGATGGCATCATATCCCTGTTCAAAGAGCTCATCTACGGTAGTTGTCTGTCCTATAATGGTATCCACATTTATCTTGACACCGAGCTTCTCCACATAGTCCACCTCTCTCTGGACAATGGCTTTGGGTAGACGAAACTCAGGGATACCATAGACAAGGACGCCACCTGCCTTGTGAAGGGCCTCAAATATTGTGACATCATGACCCTTTTTTGCAAGCTCACCAGCCACAGTAAGCCCTGCAGGACCTGCACCTACCACTGCTACCTTCTTACCTGTCTTTTTGGGGATAGGTGGAACCCTCACATCTCCTTGACTGAGTTCATAGTCTGCTGCGAACCTCTCAAGCCTACCAATGGCTATAGGCTGACCCTTTTTTCCAAGGACACATTTTTCCTCACACTGGGTCTCCTGAGGACATACCCTACCGCAGACCGCTGGAAGGCTGTTTGTCTCCTTGATGGTATGTATAGCACCCATAAAATCGCCTTCTTTTATAAGTTTTATGAACTTCGGTATTTGCACATTCACAGGACATCCTTCAACACATGGCATATTCTTACAGTTTAGGCAACGGGATGCCTCACGAAGGGCATTTTCTCTTGTATATCCAAGGGCAACCTCGTTGAAGTTCTGAATCCTTACCTTTGGATTCTGTTCAGGCATGGGTTCTCTCTTCCTCGCCTTCTTTGCTGCCTTTTCCTTTGCCTCAAGTTTGCACTTGTGATCCCACATTGCCCTTCTCTCTTCCCTGCTATACATCTTGCCACGCATAATAAGCTCATTGAATTCAACCTTATGGCCATCAAATTCAGGGCCATCTACACACACAAACTTGGTCTCTCCACCCACTGTTGCCCGACAGCACCCGCACATGCCTGTGCCATCCACCATAATGGTATTTAAACTAACAACTGTATGGATATTATAGGGACGGGTAACATCACATACAGCCTTCATCATAACTACAGGGCCTATACCAATTACAAGGTCGATCTTCTTTTTCTCCTCTATGACCTTCTTTAAGACATCGGTAACAAAGCCATGGTGCCCGTATGTGCCATCATCGGTTGTCACATACAGTTCATGACTTATTGCCCTCATTTCATCTTCAAGGATAAGCATCTCCTTTGTCCTTGCACCGATGATATTTATCATCTCGTTGCCTTTTTCATAAAGGGCCTTAGCAATAGGGTATACAGGTGCTACACCAACACCACCGCCAACACATACAACAGTCCCGAATTTTTCTATATGGCTCGGTTTTCCCAGTGGACCCACAACATCGAGAATAGCCTGACCCTGATTGAATCCCTCTAACTTTTTAGTTGATGTGCCAACCACCTGGAAGATAACAGTAATTGTACCTTCCTGACGGTCAAAGTCTGCAATAGTCAGGGGGATCCTCTCAGCATAATCATCTGCCCTCAAGACAACGAATTGCCCAGGTTTTGCCTTCTTTGCAATATCAGGGACATAGAGCTTAAAAAGGGTAATGGATGGTGCCAATTGCCGTTTTTCAATTATCTCGTTTTTTTTCAGTTCTTTCGCCATGACCTCTCCTTTTTTTGAAATAGTTACTTTTATTTTTTCTGTTTAATCGGCAGTTTGACTGTAAAGGTTGTCCCTTTTTTAGGGGTACTCTCAACATCTATACGGCCAAAATGCGACTCAACGATCTTTTTTACAATAGACAGCCCAAGGCCTGTGCCTGTAGTATAACGTGTCTCAGGGCACGATACCCTGTAGAATTCATCGAATATACAGGGAAGGCAGTCTGCCTCTATTCCTATTCCTGTGTCTGCAACCTTTATATTAAGGAAATGTTTATTTGGTTTTGCACTTACCATAACCTTGCCATTTTTTACATTATATTTAATGGCATTAGAGATAAGGTTTGTAAAAAGCTGTTCCATCTCTGTCCTGTCTGCCTCTACAAGGGGTAGAGAATCAGGGACATCCACCTCGAACATAAGGTCTTTTGATTCACCCTGGCCCTTCAAGAGTTCCACTGTATTTTTAATAATCCCTGATATATCAAGGGGTTCTTTCTTTCGGACAGCACTTTTTGCCTCCAGTTTACTGAACTGGAGGAGGTCATTTATTAATTCTAAGAGCGAGCGTGCCCTCTGTCTTGCCCTCTCCATCATCTGCCTATACATCTGTGGGTCACTGCCAGCAGCACCGGTTAAAAATGCCGTGAGATAACCTTCTATAGCAGAGACAGGTGCCCTTAACTCATGGGTCACCATGGCCACAAACTGGGATTTAAGCTTATCGAGTTCTTTAAGCCTTGTGATATCCCTTAGAGTAGCCACAAGACCCAGATCCTGGCCTGACTCGTCATCCCTTATCACAGATACATTCACCATTATGGTCTTTGATTCAGGGGCAGGTAGGTCTATCTCCTCTGTGATACTGGTATAATTTGATGCCTCTGGAGAACATGCCTTTTTTATAACCCTTATCAGATCCTCGTTCTGGATGATCTCTGATATCTGCCTGCCTGACTCAAGCTGCTCATTGAGGTTGAGCATCCTTATGGCAGCAGGGTTCCATAACACAAGCTGGCTCTCCCTGTTGATTACAAGGACACCATCTGCCATGGAATTGATAATTGCATGCATCTTAGATTTTTCATTGGCAATCTCGAGGAGTTTCTGGTCCCTCTCCTCCATGAGCCTTTTGGTCTGGAGGCGAAGACGCCTTGTCTCTATACCCCTGTTTATAACTGCAATGAGATTATCCGGGGTAAAAGGTTTGGGTATATAATCATAGGCGCCATGTTTAATAGCCTCTACAGCTGTTTCAATGGTTGCAAACCCTGTTATGACAATCATTATAATATCAGGGTCAATATCTCTCACATGACCCATCATATCTATACCGCCCATAACAGGCATCATAAGGTCAACAACTATGAGGTCATAATGTTGACTCTTGACAAGTTCCAGGCCTGCCTTGCCGTTCTCAGCAACGTCTACGGCATATCCCTCTCCAGCAAGGATCCTTCGACACCCCTCACGTATGCCCTTTTCATCATCAACAACAAGTATGCGAATCTGCTCATCCATCACAAGTCTCTTAAAATTTTATGGCAGACCTGTTTTTTTCAGGCCTTTTTATTCCTTTCCAGGAGTGCATTGATCCTCTGAATGAGTTCCTCGGGGCTCAATGGCTTGTTTGCATAGTCATCGGTCTTCATCCAGTATCCATCAAGCTCCTGAGAAAAGTCCATACCTGTCTCACTCCCAACTGCAGTAAGCATGAGTATGGGGATATTCTTATAAACCGGATCTGCCTTTAAGGCCCTTGCAACAGCAAACCCTGTGTCATGTTTCTCCATCATCAGGTCAAGGACAATCAGATCAGGCTGTTCAAATTTTACCTTATCCATAACCTCGCGACCTGCATAAGCCACAGCAACCTCAAATCCATTGTTTTCAAGAACAGCCTTGTTCAGGTCGATAAAATCAACATCATTGTCCACAAGCAATATTCTTGTCTTTCTACTCATAGTCTCATCTCCCTGTTAAAGTATTTTTAAAGGTAACCTTATTGTATCCTGTTACCCTTGTATCGTCTAAAATACTATCCTCTGACGCAGATACAGGAAGGTAAATAATAAAGGCAGTGCCTTTCCCCAACTCTGTCTCCACATCTATCTTTCCCATATGCCTCTCAATAATACCATAGGATATGGCAAGCCCTAATCCTGTCCCCTTTTCCTTTGTAGTGAAAAAAGGCGAGAACAGATTGCCCATAATCTCTGGCGGTATTCCAGGGCCTGTATCCTGTATCCTTATTTTAATATAATTTTTATCTAATGTGGTAGAAATTATTAATCTTCCGTTTCCTTCCATGGCCTGGGCGGCATTCAGGATTATATTGAGGAAGACCTGTTTTAATTTTGTCTCGTCAGCCACTATTGTGGGCAGGTCATCATGGAATCTCTTCTCTATCTTGATATTGTGGAATAAGGACTGGTTTATAACAAGACCTAGGACATCCTCAAGGAGGTCATTTATATTTGTTGGTCCTGGCTTTAATTTTGTCTCCCTTGCAAAGCTCAGTAAACCCTGGACAATCTCTTTTGCCCTGTTTGCCTCGCTGATTATCAGGTCTATGTCTTCCCTTCTCGGGTCGTCTTTATCGAGCCCCCTCTGGAGTATATGGGCATATATCATAATTGTCCCTAAGGGGTTATTGATCTCGTGGGCAACACCTGCTGCAAGCTGACCGATAGAGGCAAGTTTCTCAGTCTTTATAAGCTGTGCCTGGGCCTGTTCCAGTGCCTGATGGGAGATCTGTAATTCTTTATGGGATTTTTCAAGCTCTTGATATATCTTTTTGCTCTGTTCAAGGAGATAGGGGAGGCAGTATTCCTCGTCTGCTATACCCTGTACCACTGCTATTGCCTTTTCTCTGCATGATGCATAACCGCAGGCCCTGCAATCAAGGTTGTGGTTTGGTGGCATTTTATCTATCTTTTTTAGTACGGCCTTTATCTGTTCTTCTGTGGGGGTTGGCAGTCTTTGTTCCATATTTAAAAAGTTTCTTTTTAAGTCAATAGATTCAAATTTATCAAGCTCTGTCATTACACTCAAGACATCTTGCTTTTCCATCTCCTGTTTGGCATATCTTACGACCTTTTGTCTTCTCGCAATAATAGACAAATCTCTGTTTATAAAGGGGCCATCCACACAGCCATGACAAAATAAAAAGTCGAAAAATCTCGCACTGATATATCCAGTGGCAAGCTGATTTAATGAACCTATTGTCCTCCTGTGGCCATATGTTACAGTTACGTCATCCATCAGGATATCAAACTGTGAACCAGTAC
>JAOAHW010000160.1 GCA_026415015.1 Syntrophorhabdaceae bacterium | reverse complement strand
AAAAAACATCTCAGCAGTTAGTGCACTGGAAAAACTGCAACCTGTTTATAAAGTAGAATTGAAATCAATAAGAGAAGGGTTTCATTGGAGCAAGACCGTGACCTTAACAAAAGAACAGAAAACTATCTTAAACCTGCTTGATTGTAGTGTATAAAATTGAGGAGGAAGATAAGTATTTTATACCAAAGCAATAAATTCCAATAGGAATTGAAAGCCCTAAAATCCTAAAAAATAATCTGTAAAAATGGTTTATAAAAAAAGTCCTGAGTAATGCAGTTTCTCTATTTCTGAAGTGTTAGAAGGCTAGCAATGGACAGAAAAAGGGTCCGGTGGGTAGAGTCTCCCCCTTTCACACCTTGTCATTTTCATTTCTTTTTATTCATCTGGACACACAAACGTCTATAAGTATCTACCCCTTATCTTTCCTTATACAGCCAAAAGTGAAGTGAATAATTAATCTATTTATCATTCTATAACTCTTATAACCTAAGGGATGTCGAGGGAAGGGGTTAAGATAAACCCCTTATCGCCCTCCAGTGACTATCCCTTGAATGAACTATAAGTTTACCAATATCTCCAGTGAGATAACTATTTATTTCTGTGACTTCTATATGTTCATCAATTGTACCTAAAATTGTGTCCACTGTGCCTTGTATACCTCTCAAAATCCAACATAATCCAAAGTTCAAAAAGAGTGTATCTATTGGAATTCATTGATATTGTTACTTTTTAAAATCTACATCAAGAGGCTTAGGATTCCAGCGGGTAAAGCCGTAGGGATTCAACTCCCCTCTCTCGCACCAAATAAAAAAGGGCAAGTCAATAAACCCACCACTTATTTTAAATTCTCAATTTTAAAGCCTTATTAAGTTCAATGATGATGTGTTGCTGGAACATTACATCACCCTTAATGTCTGCAAATTTACCTATAGTATCTGCAAAAATAGGAATAGGAATTGCAATCTGAAGTAAAATGAACAAGATAAAGCAAAACTTCAAAAGATGTTGAGTTTTCGTGTTTTACCCCCCTTCTTATTTCAGATATACAATAAAAAAAGTAGATATTGTGAATCAATATTAGAGAAATTTTTCATTTGTTTTTATGGAGGATTTTGAATAAAATTAAAAACTATGCCAGCAAACCTACCACCTGATTACTTTGAAGAAGAAAAAAAATTAAGACAGGCAAAGACTATTGATGAAAAGATAAGCATAATAGAGAACATGCTTGCTATAATCCCCCATCATAAAGGGACTGATAAGCTTATAGGGTCACTGAGGGCAAGGTTATCCAAATTAAGGGAAGAAAAGGAGAAAAAACCCCAGGCCCAGAAAAAGTCTGAATCTCTATACAATATAAAAAAGGATGGCGCAGGACAGGTTCTTTTCATAGGTTTTCCTAATTCCGGTAAATCTTCTGTCATATCAGCACTCTCTGGTGAGCCTCTGGAGGTAGCTGAATATCCTTATACAACAAGGATACTTCAACAGCGGATGATGCGTTATGAGGATATACAGATTCAGCTTGTAGATACACCTGCCATAGGGGATGAAAGTGTGAATATGTGGTTTGGTAATATGGTTAGAAAGGCTGATATTATTGCTGTAACCATATCTCTTTCAGATGCCCTGGATGTTGAATT
Source organism: Syntrophorhabdaceae bacterium (assembly GCA_026415015.1). Taxonomy (GTDB): domain Bacteria; phylum Desulfobacterota; class Syntrophorhabdia; order Syntrophorhabdales; family Syntrophorhabdaceae; genus DTOV01. The sequence goes on along the minus strand of JAOAHW010000160.1, from coordinate 7,037 downwards.
TGAGCTTATCCTGGAAGAATTAAAACCCCATGCACCCTATCTCCAGAAAACAGCCCAGAGGTTTTTAATCATTGTAAATAAACTCGATTTGGTAGAATATAAAAAATATCTTGATGAGTTTGAAAAACAGATAGATAGCAAGTATACTGTAGTTCCTGTCTCTGCAAAAAATGATGTAAATCTTCACCAGCTCAAGAACCTCATATTCAATTCATTGGAGATTATAAGGGTATATTCCAAAGTCCCTGGTAAAAAGCCAGACCTTGATGCACCATTTGTTGTAAAAAAAGGGAGTAATCTCCTTGATTGTGCTGGTAAGATTCATAAGGACTTTATAGAGAAATTAAGATATGCAAAGCTATGGAGAAAAGGAAAACTCGACGGAATGATGGTGAGCAGGGATTTTATCCTTGAAGACAAAGACATCATAGAGTTTCATCTATAATCCATTTTAGTAATATGGATATTCATCAACATTATCATTAAAGGATAGATAAAAGCTCAATCATTAATGGCTTATGGAACAGACAATCTCTTTGACGGTAAACCAAGATAAAATAGGGCCTATAAAGGGCTTTCATCCATGGGTATTTTCCAGGGCTATAAAAAAAATACCGGATGGTTTGAGGCCAGGCCAACCTGTAAAACTCTATGATGAGTACAATACATTTCTTGCCCAGGGATATTTTAATTCCTATTCACAGATAACTGTCCGTATCTGGAGTTATGATGAACAAGAAAAGATAGATGATGAGTTTTTTAAAAGGAGGATTAAAACAGCCTATAAAATAAGACAGGAATATGTAGAGAGCACTGAAACAGACGCATTCCGTCTTATAAATGGTGAAAATGACCTTCTGCCAGGGCTCATAGTGGACAAATATGAAAGGTATCTGGTGGTGCAGTTTCATACCAGGGGCATTGATGCGTGGAGGGATAAGATCACTGCATCTCTTGAAGAGATAATAAGGCCTGCAGGTATATACGAGAGGTCTGATATGCCTGTAAGGGAGACTGAGGGGCTAATAAGGAACAACAGGCTTATATTGGGTGATATTCCTGATTTTGTAGAGATAAAGGAGAATGGTTTCAGGTTTTTAGTAGATATAAGACATGGCCAAAAAACAGGTTTTTTTCTTGACCAGAGAGACAAGAGAAAGGCATTTATGAAGTATGCAAAGGATGCATCAGTACTGAATTGTTTTTCCTATACAGGGGGTTTTTCTGTCTATTCCATGGCCGGCGGTGCAAATAGGGTCATAAACGTAGATACATCAGTAGACGCCCTTGACCTGGCAAGGGAAAATATAAGGCTAAATGGTTTCAATTTAGACAAATGTAAATTTATAAGGATAGATGCAAAAGAATATCTGAAAAATTGCGAGGAAAGATTTGAAGCCATAATCCTCGACCCACCGGCTTTTATTAAAGACAGGAAAAAGATGAAAGAAGGTAAAGTTGGCTACAAGGGCATCAACGAGCTTGCCATGGGGCTCATAAATGAGGGTGGTGTCCTCCTGACATGCTCATGCTCAGCCCATCTTGGCCTGGAGGACTTCAGGTATCTCCTGTCAGAGGCAGCAGGTAAGGCACACAGGCCATTTAAAATCCTGGAGACCTATATACATGGGATAGACCATCTACAGCTTGTCCCTTTTACTGAAGGAAGCTATCTCAAATGCCTGATACTGAGCCTTTGACAAGATATCCATTATTGGGTTATCCTTAAACATGATTGAACCAATTAAGATAACAGACCATGTATTTCAGGTTGGTGGACCAAATCTTACTGATTATAGGGATGGAACTATATATTTACTCGACATAGATGATGGGCCTGTCTTGATTGATTCAGGGTCAGGTTTTGGTTTTAAAAAGACTGTTCATAACATAGAGCGCCTTGGATTTAGCCCGATGGATTTATCGGCAATAATACTTACCCACTGTCATGCAGATCATGCAGGCGCTGCCCATCTTTTCAAAGAGAGATACAAAACAAACCTTATTATGCACGAACTGGATGCTGAAGTGGTAGAAAGGGCAGATCAAAGGCTCACAGCAGCCTTCTGTTTTGATGTAGATTTTAAGCCCTTATATATCGATACAAAACTCCAGGGCGAAGCAACAAGGTTGGTGTTTGGTAATCAGGATGTGGTGTGTGTCCATACACCTGGGCACACAAGAGGGTCAATATCTGTGTATCTTGATATAGAGGGAATAAGGGTGCTCTTTGCCCAGGATATAGGTGCACCCTTGCTTAGGGAATTTGACTGTGACCCCAAGGCATGGGTCAGGTCAATGGATATACTGTTCTATCTAAATCCAGATATCCTCTGTGATGGTCATTCAGGGGCATATAAATCAAAGGAACTCGTCCGTCAATACCTACAATACTGTATAGATAGACAGATAGAGCTTGGATACATATAAATTTCAATAAATTTCAGGCTTTCTCCTAAGGCTCATATATGCAGCCTTTACATTAGTTTAACATGGCCACAGATAAGGTTATTCAGTATTCTTTTTTTTTCTTGTCTTACTGGTCTCTGTCTTCTTTGCAGAGGTTTTTACTGCTCTTGTTGGTTTTACTAAACCTTCTTTGGCCTTTTTTGCAACTTGTTTTTTATTTTTTGGTTCCTTTTGTTCCTTATCTTGTATTTTCTCTGTCATTGCCTCTTGTGTCTGATATCTTGATATTACTATCCTTTCTGCTTCAAACCAGTGTTCAAGGTGTCTTCCATGTACCCTACCTTCTCTCTCAAACAATTCATAGGCCAATCTTGCTATCTCATCATATATATCCATAAAATACCCCATCTATTTTTTTTGCTTTATTTTAACATTTTTTAGTGTAATATCAAATCTGTTTTTTTATATAATCTCATAATATAATCTCATAATGCAAGCTCCACAGTTCTATATTTTTTATTTAAACATCCAATTAATATTTGACAAAAAAATTGTATACTGCTATAAAAAAGGTCATAAGTGGGGCTGTAGCTCAGATGGGAGAGTACTTGACTGGCAGTCAAGGGGTCGAGGGTTCAATCCCCTTCAGCTCCACCAAAAAATTTCTGTGAACACTTTCCTATAGAACGAATAAATCTATATCGTTTGCAAACATATATGTAATTAGAGGTCTTTTGACAGAAAAAAGGTATTTCAGATTAATATCAAGTATTAGATTAAATATTGGTTGCGGGGACTGGATTTGAACCAGTGACCTTCGGGTTATGAGCCCGACGAGCTACCAAACTGCTCCACCCCGCTATAGATTGATTAATATTAAAGGAAAACTATACCAAAGTCAATACAGAAAAAAGCCCTTTATTAAAATTTTTTAATTTTTTTCTTGACACATCAAGATTGTGTTGATATAAGAAGACATATGATTAAAATTTTTTAATGAAAGGGGGTGAGGCTACTTTAGCAATCTTTTAAAAAACTAAAAAAGGAGGTAGTAATGAAGAAGTATTTGGTAATTTTGCTTGCTCTTTTTCTTGCAGTCCCTGCTATTTCGTATGCAGGTAGTGTAACGAGCAGGTATGATGTAACCATCGGCGGTTACATAAAATTCGATGTGGCCTATACAGACCAGAACGTATCTTATGATTATAGGGCGCCACAGAGGGATGGTAGGAGCACATGGGCGAATAATGCTGGAAACGCATATGATGCAGTCACATGGGCTGGCGGCGAGACAAGGCTTAACTTTGCCATCAAAGGTCCTGATGCATGGGGCGCAAAGACAAACGCATTCCTAGAAGGTGACTTCAGAGGTGGCACAGGCCAGGGTCAGGGTGGTGCTTCATATGGTTACTTCACACTAAGGCATGCCTTTATGAATATGGACTGGGGTAATACAGCTCTCCTCGTCGGTCATACATGGCAGGCATGGGGACTTCTCCCTACATTCAATATATTGGCATTCTCTGAGAACCACTTCATGAAGGGTGCCACAAGGGTTCCCCAGATAAGATTAACACAGAAATTTACAAAAGAGTTATCCATGGTATTTGGCCTTGCATCACCTGAGAATACCTTTGGTACAAATGGAACAGCAGCAGGTTCAGGTGGAATTAATGCCAACTGGAGCCAGGTGAGTGACAAAAACAGGGCACTCTACCCTGATACATCCATTGAATTCCAGTATAGGTCAGCAGCACTTGGTAAGATAGGCCCATGGGGACTTACAATGGGTCTCGGTGGTATGGTAGGCAAGGAAAGGGTTACATACCAGTTTCCAGCAAACCACTACAGGTCAACACCTCTTCGCAGGTGGGGTAGCTCCTTCTATGGCTACATACCTATAATTGCTGAGAGGTCAAATAACAAGGCAGGCGCCCTTGCATTAACAGGTAATGTATTTATGGGTCAGGGTTTAGGTCCATACCTTCCTGCAGCACCACAGAACCCATATGACAGACCAGGAGATGCAACAGTTAATAATGCAGCTTCAGGCTATGCTCCTGGCGACCCAACAGTTGAGGCCAGGTATCCTATGACATCAGGTGGCTGGGCACAGATGACCTTCTACTACACAGATAAGATGTTCTCTAACCTCCTCTTTGGATGGCAGAAAAATAGCTTAAGCCAGAGATACATTAATACAAATGCTGGTTCAGTTAGATACCTCCAGAACTGGGTTTTCAATGTAATGTATGATGTGAGCCCAGCAGTGAGGTTCGGTGCAGAGTATACAAGGATCATGGGCTCATATGCACAGTGGACTGCAACTGGCAAGCCATCAGGAACATTAAATGCTGTAAGGCTCGGCGCTTACTATTACTTCTAAGAGACACAAAAGAATATTTAAGGGAGGCTATTATGCCTCCCTTTTTTATCATGAAAAATCAAGACCCTCAATAATCAAAATCCTTTGACAAGAAAACTACAGGTTAATTGCCACCTTGATTTATTTCGTGACTATTTGTCTGTATTTCTGGCTAATTTTTCTTCTTTATTGACATTATCCAAGCGAAAACTTATAATATACGTGATATTTTTCACTTAAAATCGCACGGAGGAAAGAAATGACAGATACAAATAAAGGCTACAAAGGAAGCGATTACTATATAGCATCTAAACCCTTAATGGAGATAGTAAATGTTGCCATAGCCCTGGGTAAACCCCTTGTTATAAAAGGCGAACCAGGCACAGGAAAGACACTCCTTGCCCACAGTATTGCTGAGGCACTGAATAAAAAGCTCATCATCTGGAATATTAAATCCACGACAAAGGCCAAGGATGGTCTATATGTATACGACACTGTTCAAAGGCTAAACGATGCAAGGTTCAAGGATAAGGACATATCGGATATAAGACAGTATATAAAACTCGGTAAATTAGGTCAGGCCTTCAAGAGTGATGAACAGGTAGTCCTCCTCATAGATGAGATAGATAAAGCAGATGTGGAGTTCCCCAATGATCTATTAAATGAGCTTGATGAGATGTCATTTCATATACCTGAACTCGACGAAGAGGTGGTTGCAAAACACAGACCCATTGTTGTCATAACAAGCAATTCTGAGAAGGAGCTTCCTGATGCATTTTTAAGGAGATGTATATTCTATTATATAGAATTCCCTGACGAGGAGATGATGGAGAGGATCGTGAGGGTGCATTACCCTGATATTGAGAATAAGCTCCTTAGAGAGGCCCTCAAGAGGTTCTACTGGATAAGAGAGGTAGATGGTTTGAGGAAAAAACCTTCAACCAGCGAACTCCTTGACTGGATAAAGGCATTGATGTTAGGCGGTATAAGCCCTGATAAGATATCCTCAGAGATACCTTTTCTCGGTACGCTCCTCAAGAATGAGCAGGATACAGGCAGGTTTGTGAGGTTATCTAATGCCCAGGGTGGTTTTGGTTTTAAAAAGAGGTTTTAAATTTTAATAAGGGCATATGCCCTATCGGAGTTAGTATGTTCACAGATTTTTTCTTTGTCTTGAAAAAAAAGGGTGTCCCTGTCACCATAACTGAGTGGCTTGGATTCATAGAGGCCCTTTATAAAGGCTATTTTCAGTCAAGTCTCAATCACCTCTACTATATAGGTAGGGCCTTTCTTGTAAAGAGCGAGGCCTATTATGATATGTATGACTTAGCATTCCAGGAGTATTTTGGAGGTATAGAAACAAGCTCCCTTGAGCTTGATAAGGTCATGGAATGGCTTGAAAATCCCCTCCACAGGCTACCAAAACTCACGCCTGAAGAGCTTGCAGAGTTCCAGAAAAAACTGGAAGAATTCAGAAAACAGCATGACATGGAAGAACTGATGAGGCAGTTCAGGGAGAGACTCAAGGAGCAGAAGGAGCGCCATGATGGAGGCAGTAAATGGATAGGCACAGGGGGGACATCACCTTTCGGCGCATACGGTTATCACCCTGGTGGTATAAGGGTCGGTGGTGAATCGTGGATGCAATCTGCTGCAAAAGTGGCAGGGGAGAGGAGGTTCAGGAACTATAGAAATGACATAATCCTCGATGTCCGCCAGACTAAGATGGCGCTTAAGAGGCTAAGGGAGTTAAAGCGTGAAGGCGCCCAAGAGGAGCTCGATATAGATGAGACCATTGATAAGACAGCAAAAGAGGGTGGCGAGATAGAGCTTGTATTCAACAGGTCCAGGGAGAATACAGTGAGGATTATCCTCCTTATGGATACAGGGGGTTCCATGCTGCCATATACAGAATTATGTGAGAGGCTCTTCTCTGCTGCATCCCAGATGGAGCACTTTAAGGAGTTTAAGTATTATTTCTTCCATAACTGTATTTATCAGGATGTATATGAGGATATGGCAAACTATAAAAGGGTCCCCACAGAAAAGCTATTTTCCAATTTTCATAAGGGATACAAGGTTATCATTGTAGGGGATGCAAGGATGGCCTATTCTGAACTCTTTGATGTGAACGGATGTATTGACTATTTCTATACAAATGACAAACCCGGGTTAGAGTGGCTTATGAGGATAAGACAGCATTTTCCTCACTCAGTCTGGCTGAACCCGACCCACAGGAATTTCTGGGGACACTATACAGTAG
>JAOAHW010000111.1 GCA_026415015.1 Syntrophorhabdaceae bacterium | reverse complement strand
TTATTATTAACCGCTAGCTTCATGGTTCATGGCATATATTCCATCATGATTATGGAGAGATACCCTGTGTATTATGGGAGGAAGATCATAACTACATGGTGACATATTCAATTTGCAAAAAGGATGATGTTTTTATGTTGCGGTAACGGAAAAAAATAAGTGTTCAAAAATTCACTAAATGGCATAGCAGTTTTAACTTATAGATGTTAAAATTATAAGACATGGCCCTATATTCTATATGTGCTGCCACATCCTTTGGCATGGAGTCTATTACTGCCCATGAGATAAAGGCACTGGGCTTTGACAGGCTTATTGTAAATAATGGCAAGATTATCTTCTCAGGTGATGAAGAGGCAATTGTCCGATGCAATATCTGGCTCAGGACAGCAGACAGGATACTCATAGGGATAAAAGAATTCAAGGCCACTGACTTTGAGGAACTATTCCAGGGCATTGTTTCAGTAGAATGGGGGGACATACTACCTGCTGACAGCATAATGCATGTAACAGGAAAATCTGTTCGTTCAAGGCTATTCAGCGTAAAGGACTGCCAATCTGTGGCAAAAAAGGCAATTATAGAGGCCATGAAAAGAAGGTATCATAGATCTATCTTCCCTGAGACAGGGCCTCTATACAAGATTGAGGTGGCCTTATATAAAGATTTGGCCACAGTCACCATAGATACCACAGGCCCTGGACTCCACAAAAGGGGCTATAGGCAGGATAAGGGTGAGGCCCCCTTAAGGGAGACCCTTGCCGCAGGCATGGTGATGCTGAGCAGGTGGTCACCCCCTGAGGTGCTATCAGACCCATTCTGCGGCTCAGGCACCATACCCATTGAGGCTGCCCTCATAGGCAAAAATATGGCCCCAGGGCTTAGAAGGTCATTTGCCTCTGAAGGGTGGTGGCAGATTGATAAAAAAATCTGGGAAGAGGTAAGAGGGGATGCTAGATCAAAGATTAAAAATAATAACTTCAAAATCCTTTCATCTGATATGGATAGGAGGGTCCTTAAAACAGCAAGGCAAAATGCTAAAAGGGCAGGTGTTGAAGATTGTATAGTATTTCAAATGATGGATTTTAATTCCTTTCAATCAAAAAAAGATTCAGGATGCATAATATGCAACCCACCTTATGGCGAACGTATGGGTGATATAAAAAAGACAGAGGAGATATATAAAGGATTAGGCTCTTTGTATTCAAGGCTTGAAAACTGGTCCCTATTTGTCCTGTCACCCCATCCAGATTTTCAGCGTCTCTTCGGTATGCGGGCAGACAGAAACAGAAAGATATACAATGGCAAGATAAGGTGCTACCTCTATCAATATCTGAGAAAAGTGAAGGAAAAGAAAAAAGGGCATAAGGGGTATGGCGAATAGTTACGGCAGCCTATTTAGAGACCTAAGAAGGAAGATTGTATCGTGGATGAGGTCTTTCTTCTAAAGCTCATTCTCTCATTCATAATAGGTAGTATCTGGGTTACAGGTAGCACTGTACTCGCTGAGAGACACGGGACAAAGATAGGCGGGATTGTAACAGGTCTGCCTTCAACAATCCTCTTTGGTCTTTTTTTCATTGCCTGGACACAATCTGAAAAAGTTGCTGTAAAGGCAACAGATATAGTGCCTTTTGTAGGGGGGATAAATTCTCTCTTTTTAGTGGTATACATAATCCTTGTTCGATTTAACTTCTGGCTTGCCATAGCTGGCTCAATCTTTGTATGGTTTATATTATCTTTTATGCTTGTGTTATTTAAAATCAACGACTTCAAGACCTCTGTACTTGCTTATATTTTCCTATTTTCTGTTTCATACTATATAGTTGAGAAAAAACTGAATATAAAATCAGAACAGGGTAAGGCCGTATCTTTTACATTTTCTATGCTCCTCGTAAGGGGTATGATAAGCGGCTTTATTATTGGGCTCACAGTTTTTTTGGCAAAGATAAGCGGACCTTTGTTAGGTGGTATATTTACCATGTTCCCTGCCATGTTTTTAGGGACACTGCTTATAACATACTACTGCCACGGCCCATCCTTTTCATCCGCTGTCATGAAGTCATCTATGATAGGGGCTATAAGTGTTGTTATATACGGCATTACAGCAAGGTTTGTGTTCATCCCTTTTGGTATGTGGTTGGGGACTATAATATCTTTAGGGGTATCATACTCATTTGCATTTCTAATCCATAAAACTGCCATGGGAAAGATTGCTTGAGTAATATATTAAAAAACTGGAAGGCAGGGTAGATATGAAGAGGATAAGCCTAAAAAAGATCTCAAAGAAGACAGGGCTTCCACCTGGCAGCCTCGTCCATATAGGTGAACAAAAGACAGAAAAGACAGAGATATCACTCCTCCTGTACGATGGGTCTAAGATTCATGAAAAAAAGATCAATAATATCAGGGAATATATCCCTCTCAAGGATATACAGGCTGTCACATGGATAGATATATGCGGTGTAGATAAGGTAGATATAATAAATGACATAGGGACTCTGTTTGAACTCCATCCACTGGTTCTTGAAGATATTATGAATAC
>JAOAHW010000073.1 GCA_026415015.1 Syntrophorhabdaceae bacterium | reverse complement strand
GGTCACCGGCAACACCGAGAAAATAAGGTGCAATTCCGCCTCCAAAAAGTATGCTCAATGCTATTATGATCCCTGTTGCAAGGCTTCTAATCTCCCTATTGAACACCCTGGCTATTGCCACAAGCCCAAGTGGGAAGAATCCTGTTACAAAGATAGCCTGCATAAAGAGTATTGCACCGATAAATCTCACACCTATTATTCCAAGCAGTATTGTGAAGATGCTGGTAATAAAAATCATGATAAACATTACATACTTGAGGCTAAATCTGTCAACAATAAAACCACACGCTATAGCTACACCTATTGAGCCGAGCCTTGATATACCGAGTATTGCATTTGCATACCCTATACTTAGATTTAATTCCTTTGTGAGATAAAGTGGGATAATAGAATAAACACCAAGATTAGCGCTTGCTGCAAAGATCCATATTATAGCCATCAACCAGAGCGAGCGTCTTTTTATGACCTCTTTCAACATAGCCCTTGGCGGGTTTGTTATCTTTACCTCTGTACTTGAAAAATAGAAAATAATAGCGCATAGGAAAAAGATAACTCCATAGACTATAAAGATTCCCCGCCATTGAAGAAACTTAAGGAAAAACAGGACAATCAGAGGTGTAGCAAAGATAGCAGTAGATGCACCAGTATCATGGATTGATATTGCTTTACCCCAGTTCTTTTCTACATAGTATTCAGTAATAAGGGGTATAGCAGCAGGTAGATATTGACCCACAGAAAAACCAAGAAAAAAGGCAAAGATATATAATAATTCAAAGGCTCGCATAAAGGGCATCAAAAAATTCACCGAACATAGCAACAAGAGGGATAGGATAATGGTTTTCCTATAACCAAACCTCCCTGAAAAAAGACCTGAGATAAGGACTCCAATACCATATCCTGCAGAAAGGAAGATAAATATACTACTTGCCCTGGCATGGGTTACCATGAATTCATCTTCCAATATGGGAAGAATAGGGGAGAATAACATCCTGATAGAAAAATTGATAAACCAGAGAAACCACAAGAATATAAGAAAAACAAAACCTCTACCTTTTAGATCAGTATATCGCTCCATTTATTTTTATCCTTTATTTAGTCGATACATTGTAGATATTATATGTTTTTGACCTATAATAAAAAATTGATGAAGCATGCCCCCCATCTCTTTTGAGTCATTTTTTGCAATTTTATTATGTAAAAAAGTGATTTTCAAGGTAATTGTTGAAATGATTTTTTCACTACAGATGACTTCGGGCAAAAGCGTATAGAACCTTTTTTATTGACATAAAAGGATATTTTTTTATATAGTCCATAGTGCTGTTTCAGCATAAATTACAACTGCTAAGGAGGTTTATATGTTCCGTTTTTCATCCCGTTTAGCATGCCTGTTTATATTTTTTACAGTTTTTTGTATGATTCTGGGTTTTGGTGTAGGCCTGTCTCATGCCCAGACCAAACAAAAGATAATAAAGATTGGAACCCTTTTCCCCCTTACCGGTCCTGTTGCCACTGCAGGTCAGAGATGTCAGGCTGCTGTTCAGACAGCTGTTGAAATCATTAATAACAAATACCCTGACATAAAGGTCCCCCTGGCAAATAAGGAAGGCTTATTAGATGGCTATAAGATAGTCCTTGTCCATGCTGATAGTCAGGGAAAGCCTGATGTAGGAAAGGCAGAGGCAGAGAGGCTCTTTAATCAGGAAGGTGTATGGGCTATTATAGGCGCATACAACAGTTCTGTTAGCAAACCTGCAAGTCTTGTGGCAGAGCGTATGAAAAAGATATTTATGTGCGGTGCCTCCAGTTCAGCAGCCTTAACAAAGCGGGACCTGAAGTTCTTCTTCAGGATGGCACCTACAGACGAGACCGAATCCATAGAGTTTGTTGATGTCTTAAAATGGCTCAATAAGAAGAAAAATGCCAACATAAAGACCCTTGGCATAATCTATGAAAACAGTGAGTTTGGAAAACATGCCTCTGAAGAGGCAAAAAAGGCTGCCTCTGCAGCAGGATTAAAGGTGGTGGCTGATGTAGCCTTCAGCCCTGGTGCCACAAATCTAAACAGCGAGATCCAGACTCTAAAAAAGAATAACCCAGATGCCCTATTTGGTGCAGTCCTCGGTGCTGACTATTCTCTTATGGTTAAGACCATGAAACAGATGGCATGGCTACCCAAGATAGCCATTAATTACTGTTCTGGTTATCAGGACCCTGTCATAGCCAAACAATTAGGCAGTGATGCTGATTATTTTATGGGTTCTACTGCCTATTCACCCCAGTTCGCAAGCCTTATGCCTGCTGTAGCAGCTGTAGAGAAGATATTCAAGACAAAGACAAATGGTGTGCCATTTGATGGCGACAGCATCCAGGAGGCAGTAGCCATGTTTGTTCTTGCCCAGGCCATTGAAAAGGCAGGGACACTGGACCCTGAAAAGGTTGCTGCAACCCTTCATGCCAATACATGGGATTCACCCCTTTCTCTGGGCGGCAAGGTGGCATTTGCAAAAGGTGGGCAGAACATAAAGGCACAGAGTATTGTTACCCAGCTTCAGGGCGGTGAATACAGACGTATCTATCCTGAGGAGATGGCAGACACACAGATTGTATTCCCCATGAAGCCATGGAATCAGAGATAATATAGTTATAAAAAACAATAGCAAGCCTCAGATAATGCATAATAGGTTTTTTATGAGGCCTGCTTTTATAGAAATTTAAAGAGGCATTGAGGTCTATGGAGACATTTATCCAGGTTCTTATTGACGGCCTTTTGAGTGGGATGGTCTATGCCTTAGTGGCAGCAGGTTTATGCCTTATCTGGGGTGTTATGGATATCATAAACTTTGCCCACGGTGAGTATCTAATGGTAGCCATGTATGTGAGCTACTGGCTCGGTTTTCTTGCCAAGGTTGACCCTGTAATCTCTATAGTGGCCTCAGGCGTATTCATATTCATCATCGGCGTGCTTACATACAAACTGATAATACGATTTACAATAGGTAGACCAGGCCTTGTGGCCCTCCTTGCCACCTTTGGTCTTGCCATGTTCTTAAAAAATATCTGTATGAACAGGTTTTCACCTAATTTCCGAATACTTTCAGATACATGGCTTGGAGACAAGACCTTTCAGATAGGTGGCCTTATCTTCCCTATCCCCCAACTAACAGCAGGTCTTCTTGCCCTTATTGTAGTAGGCATCATTTATATAATTATAAGCACCACTAAATTCGGATGGGCTGTCCAGGCTACAGCCATGGACCGTGAGGCAGCAGAACTCATGGGCATAAATACAGAGCGGATATACGTCCTTGTCTTCGGGATAGGCGGGGCCTGTGTTGGTATTGCTGGCGGGATCATGCCTTCATATCTGGCAGTGCATCCTGAGGTGGGCTCCATGTTCGGGCTTATTGCCTTTGTATGCGTTGCCATGGGTGGCTTTGGGAGTATCCCTGGGGCATTCCTTGCGGGGCTCCTTGTGGGTGTGGTGGAGGCATTTGCAGGTTCTGTCTCTTATACACATCT
>JAOAHW010000104.1 GCA_026415015.1 Syntrophorhabdaceae bacterium | reverse complement strand
CTATCGCAGGGAAAAAGAGGATATGCCTGCCTATGAAGAGGAGATAAAAGAGGCAGAGAAAGAGGGTGTAAAGATATATACCCTTGTGGCGCCCAAGAGTATTATAGAAAAAGATGGTAAGGTGGAGGCAATAGAGTGTGTCCGTATGTCCCTTGGTGAATTCGATGCAGGCGGTAGGCGTAGGCCTGTTCCTATTGAAGGTTCAGAGTTTACCATGCCAGTGGAGACAATCATTGCTGCCATAGGTCAGGTCCCTGACACATCATTCTTGAATGGTGATGGTATAAAAGTGGCAAAGAACGGGACTATAGAGGTGGATATAAAGAGTTTTTCAACAACAAAACCAGGCATATTTGCAGCAGGAGATAATGTGAGGGGGCCTGCCAGTGTTGTAGAGGCAATAGCTGATGGTAAAAAATCAGCACAGGCTATTGATATCTACCTTGGTGGTGATGGTGTTCTTATGCCATCATATAGGGAACAACTTCTCTCTCTAAGGGTATCTTATAACGAAGAGGAATATCAAAAAGAGCGTGAGAGAGAAGAGATGCCCCATCTGCCCTTGACAGAGAGATATAGAAATTTCAAAGAGGTTGTTCTTGGTTATCCGTTAAAAAAGGCTATAGAAGAGGCAAAAAGATGTCTTCACTGCTATATAAGAGAAAGTGAAGCTGAAGTAAAAGTAGAAGGAGAGTAATATATATGATTCGGCTAACCATTAATGGCAAAGAGATAGAGGTTGAAAACGGCGCCACCATTTTGGAGGCAGCAAAAAAGGCAAATATAAACATCCCAACCCTATGCTACCTACCTGAGGTTCAGGCAATAGGTGCATGCAGAGTCTGCCTTGTGGAGATAGAAGGCATAGGAAATCTCCAGGCTGCATGTGTCCATCCTGCTGTCAATGGGATGAAGGTGTACACAAATACTGAAAGGGTAAGGCTTGCCAGAAAATTTTCTGTTGAGATGATACTATCAAACCATCCCATGGATTGCCTTGCCTGCCCAAGAAACCTGAACTGTGAACTCCAGAAGATCGCCCATGAACTCGGAGTCAATGAGATAAGGTTTACAGGCGAGAAAAGCAAAGGCATAATAGATGATTCGTCTCCTTCTATTAGAAGGGACAATAATAAATGTATACTCTGCCGCAGATGTGTAACAGTTTGCGATACAATTCAGTCTGTTAATGCCCTTTCTTTACAGGGCAGGGGGTTTGAGACACAGGTTATGCCTGCCTTTGAAAATGGTCTGGGTGAAGTAGCCTGCACAAACTGTGGTCAGTGTTCCCTTGTGTGTCCTGTAGGCGCAATTACTGAGAAAGACGATACACAGGCAGTATGGGATGCCCTATCTGACCCAACAAAGTTTGTCATAATCCAGGATGCCCCTGCTGTAAGGGCAGCCCTTGGTGAGGAATTTGGCTATCCACCTGGGACACTTGTTACAGGCAAGATGCTTACTGCAGCAAGGATGCTTGGTTTTGACAGGGTATTTGATACAAACTTTGCAGCAGACCTTACCATCATTGAAGAAGGTAGTGAATTAATAAAGAGGATAAAGGAAGGTGGAAAGCTGCCCCTTATTACAAGCTGCAGCCCTGGATGGATTAAATTCATAGAACATTTCTACCCTGAGCTCCTCCCGCATCTATCAACCTGTAAATCACCTCATCAGATGCTTGGTGCGCTTTGTAAGACCTATTTTGCTGAAAAGGCAGGGGTAAACCCAAAGGATATAGTTGTTGTATCTATTATGCCCTGCACTGCCAAAAAATTTGAATGCACAAGACCTGAGATGACAGATAGCGGATATAAGGATGTAGACTATGTTCTTACAACAAGGGAATTTGCAAAGATGATAAAAGAGGCAGGTATTGATTTTAAAAACCTCGAAGAAGGCACATATGATAACCCTATGGGAGAATATACAGGTGCTGCAACGATCTTTGGTGCAACAGGCGGTGTCATGGAGGCGGCACTTAGGACTGCCTATGAGCTTCTCACCGGCAAGACCCTTGAGAACATTGATTTTGTTGCAGTTAGAGGCTTAGATGGCATCAAAGAGGCTTCTATCCCTATCGAGGGCATAGGTGATGTAAAAGTGGCTGTTGCCCACGGCCTTGGTAATGCGAGAAAATTAATGGAGAAGATAAAAAGCGGTGAGGCTGATTACCACTTTATAGAGATTATGGCATGTCCTGGTGGATGTGTTGGTGGCGGTGGCCAACCTATACCTGTGAATGCTGAGATAAGAATCTTAAGGGCTCAGGCACTATACAATGAGGATAAGTCTTTAAAATATAGAAAGTCCCATGAGAATCCATCGATCAAGAAGATATACGATGAATTCCTAAAAGAGCCTCTGGGTGAAAAATCTCATAAACTGCTTCATACAAAATATACACCGAGAAACAGGTATTAGTTTTACATATCAGGTAGTTTCAAATGTCATATCGCATAGAAAGGGACCTCCTGGGTGAAATGGAGGTCCCAGCCGATGCATATTACGGCATACATACTGTAAGGGCACTCAAAAACTTTCCTATCTCCGATTTTAGAATCCCTGAAGAATTAATAATCGCCTTAGCCCAGGTTAAAGAGGCATGTGCCAGGGCAAACATAAAAACAGGCCTTATGGATGAAAAGATAGGCAATGCCATAATAAAGGCAGCAAGAGAGATACAAGAAGCCAGTCTCCTTGACCAATTTCCTATTGACCCATTCCAGGGAGGCGCAGGCACATCCACAAACATGAACATGAATGAGGTCATTGCTAATAGGGCAATAGAACACTTAGGTGGCAAAAAAGGAGATTATTCGCTTGTTCATCCCATAGACCATGTAAATCTCTCCCAGTCAACGAATGATGTGTACCCTACCTCTGTTAAGGTAGCAGCAATAAAACTTGTTATAAAACTAAGCGAGACCCTTGCAAAACTACAGGGTGCCTTACAAAAAAAAGAGTCAGAATTTGCAGGCATACTAAAACTGGGAAGGACTGAGATGCAGGATGCAGTCCCCATTGCCCTCGGACAGGAATTCGGTGCGTATGCAGAGGCAATAGCCCGTGATAGGTGGCGTCTTTTTAAGGTTGAGGAGAGGTTGAGGCAGGTAAATCTCGGTGGAACAGCTATAGGGACAGGTCTAAATGCAAGGCGTGAGTATATCTTTACAGCCATAGAGGAACTCCAGGATATAACAGGCCTTGGCATTGCAAGGGCAGAAAATATGGTAGATGTAACACAGAACGCCGATGTATTTGTGGAGGTATCGGGTTTAATTAAGACTTCAGCAGTAAACCTATGTAAAATAGCTGGCGACTTAAGGCTGCTTTCCAGCGGGCCTTTGGGCGGTATAGGCGAGATAATCCTTCCACAGAGGCAGGAAGGGTCATCTATTATGCCAAATAAAGTGAACCCTGTAGTCACTGAAATGATAACACAGGTCTCCTTTCAAGTTATGGGTGCTGATTATGTAATCACAAACGCAGCATCACAGGGGCAGCTTGAACTCAATGCCTTTATACCTGTGATTGCCTTTAATCTTATAAACGAGTTAAAATTGATGATAAATGCCTCAGAGGTATTCAGAACTCACTGTGTTGAAGGTATAATGGCAAATATAGAAGGGTGCAAGAGGTGGTTTGAAGAAAGCCTCTGTCTTGTTACAGCGCTGGCACCGTATATCGGCCATGAAAAGGCAGGTGAGCTTGCAAGAAAGGCACAAAAGAACAGAAAAACCATCAGAGAGATGGCATTAGAAATGAATCTCTTTACTGAGGAAGAACTGGATATAATATTTAGTCCCCAAGAGCTTATAAGACCTGGTATACCTGGGGAGAAAAAAATCAAAAAAGATAGGTAGATAATGGTTGATAAATCCCTAAATGAGACCCCTCGTGGGAGTAGACTCCATATAGCCATATTTGGTCGTAGAAATGCAGGCAAATCAAGTCTTATTAATGCCCTTACAAATCAGGATATAGCCATTGTCTCTGATGTGCCTGGCACAACCACAGACCCTGTGTATAAATCCATGGAGATATTGCCTATAGGGCCTGTTGTCCTTATTGATACTGCAGGGATAGACGATGTAGGTGAACTCGGTAGGCTAAGGATTGAAAAGGCATACAAAGTCCTTGCAAAGACTGACCTTTTGCTTCTTGTTATAGATCCATCAAATATAGAAGGTGATTATGAAGAAGAGGTAATAAGGCAGGCTAAAGCAAATAAAGTACCAGTAATAGGGGTTCTTAATAAAACTGACCTGTATCCCCATGTGAAGACTGAAATATTTAAAAACAGGTTTAATATACCTGTAATTGCTGTAA
This sequence comes from Syntrophorhabdaceae bacterium, assembly GCA_026415015.1. GTDB lineage: Bacteria > Desulfobacterota > Syntrophorhabdia > Syntrophorhabdales > Syntrophorhabdaceae > DTOV01. The sequence goes on along the minus strand of JAOAHW010000104.1, from coordinate 503 downwards.
GTGCATTTAATAAACAGGGTATCCATGAGTTGAAGATGGCGATGATCAAGGAGGCACCAAAGGACTGGGTTTCTCCCACAATACTTGGAGACCTTATATCCCCTGGTGATATAGTTGTCCTTGTAGTGCCCATAGACCTGGCAGCTCCAAAAGGTAGACTCATCCTACCGCAGGTCCAGACAATAAGGGATATCCTTGACAATGATGCCATGGCCTATGTGGTAAAGGAGAGGGAATTAAAGGCAGCTTTGTCGAGTCTAAACAAAAAACCCCGTCTTGTTGTAACAGACTCGCAGGCATTTCTTAAGGTGGCAGCAGACACACCAAAGGATGTCCTAATGACATCTTTCTCCATACTCTTTGCCCGTTATAAAGGTGACCTACCTGCCCTTGTGAGGGGTGTAAAGGCTATTGAAAACCTGTCTCCTGGGGATAAGGTTCTCATTGCAGAGGCATGTACACATCACAGGGTAGAAGATGACATAGGCACAGTAAAGATACCC
>JAOAHW010000069.1 GCA_026415015.1 Syntrophorhabdaceae bacterium | reverse complement strand
ATAATACTCTTTCAAAGCAAGGACAGGCCTGCCCACTGCCCAGGCAAGTGCTGCACTTAAAAACATACCGCTTGCTATCCCTATAAGAGGTGGCAAGCCATATCTGGCTGTCATGATGCCTGAGGTGTAGGCACCGATGGCAAAAAAAGCCGCATGCCCAACAGATATCTGACCTCCATAACCCATAAGTAAATCCAGGCCCACGGCAAGCATTATATAAATACCTACAAAAACAAGGATTCCAGTTTTATAAGGTGAGTTGCCTAAGGTAATAGGATATATTGCTATAAATAAGACAACAAGGATCCACCAGTATCTTTTCAATATATTCATCTGCATCCCTTCTAAGATTTACTGAAAATACCGTTGGGTCTAAAGATTAAGACAATTATAAGCAGGGCGAAAACAATAGTATCCGAAAACTTTGAAGATATGAGTCCTATTGTATAAGACTCAACCAGACCAAGCAGAACACCTGCCATAACAGAACCTACTATACTGCTCAATCCGCCCATGGACATAGCAATAAATCCCTTCACCATAGGCATGACGCCGCTTGTATACTGCATAAAAAGAAGGGGAGCAACAACAGCTCCAGCAAGGGCGCCGATGCCTGCCACCCATGCCCATGCAAAAAGTTCTGCCTTCAGTACATTAATACCCATAAGCCTCGCTCCAAGGGGGTTTTCTGCACATGCCCTCATAGCAATGCCAAGGGATGTTTTTTCAAAAAAATACCAGATCATCAAAAGTACAAATATGGTTATCCCCACAATCCAGAGGACTTGCAGTTGAAGCGATGCACCCAGGATGTGAATAGGCTCTTCCTGTGTAAAAGGCCTTAAAACATATGATTCTCTACCCCATATAATTAATGCAAGCCCCCTTAAGGCTATAGAAATCGCTATAGTCATAACAATCAAAGTACCTATGGAGGACCCTTGAATTGGCCTGATGAGAGCCTGCTGTATAATCGCACCAATACAAACTGTTATAAATATGGCAAGGGTAAAGGCAAGCGGCATAGGCAAGCCCTTTTGTGTCAGAGTTGTCATTATGAGAGCACCAAAAACAAAGAATTCACCCTGGGCAAAACATATCAACTGAGATACCTTGTAAACAATAACAAGACTAACAGCAATCAGGGCGTATATGCTGCCTGTTGTTATACCACTGAAAAAGAATTGTATTATATGGGAGAAATCATTCATTAATTTATCCTCTTGACTATAAGGGTATCTCCCATTTCCCTGCCTTGATGGTAAGAAGTATCATATCATCTGGTTTTGTTCCGTGATGGTCTTTAGGGGTAAAATTATAAACACCCTGCATAGCTGGAAAATTCTTAATGTTCTCAATGGCATCACGGAGTTTGATAGGGTCTGCTTTGCCAACAACCTTGAGTCCTTCTGCAATTAAGGCAATGGCATCTGCAAGCTCTGCTGAGAAATAGTTTGCTGGTTCTTTGTATTTTTCTAAATGGCTCTTGTTAAAATCTACTATAACCTTTTTTGTTGGGTCACTATCTCCAAGGGCTTCAGGTTTCATCACCTTTCCTGAAGGCACAAGGATTTCTGTTTTAATATTTGTAACAAGCTTGAGAAAACCTGGATTTGCATTACCATGAGATACAAGGAAAGGAACCTTAAAATTTAATTGTTCCATATTTCGAGCAATTAAAGCAGCAGGCTCACCAGTGGTAAAAGAAAAAATAGCCTGAGGATTCATAGTCCTTATCTTTGCAAGCTGAGATGTTATATCAGGCGACTTTACATCAAATTTTTCTTCCCCCACAATCGTGATACTGTATTCCTGGGCATATTTTCTTGCCACACTTGAACCCAATTCGCCAAGAGGCCCTATTGGCATGAGAAGGGCTAGTTTTGTAATACCCTTTTTCTGAAAATATTTGTAAGCAGTTATAACAGCAAAATCTGTCTTATGGGATGTGTTAAAAAGATATGGGTCTTTTGAGGTATCTACAGCATATCCTGAGTTTATAACTGTTGGTATTTTATATCT
>JAOAHW010000068.1 GCA_026415015.1 Syntrophorhabdaceae bacterium | reverse complement strand
CATATAATTTTTTGTCATGGATTCAATTCGTGAGGCAAGGTTTACAGCATCACTTATTACAGTGCTCTCCATATGGGTTCTGCCCCCTATTATGCCGAGCATCATGAGCCCTGTGTTTATGCCAATGCCTATCTTGATAGTCTTAAGCCCTGATTGTTTCCTCTCATTGTTATATGTCTCCAATTGTTTAAGCATATTTATTGCGCCCTTTATGGCTGAATCTGCATCTTTGGGAAACAATGCCATGATTGCATCTCCTATAAACTTATCTATTATACCCCCTTCTTTTGCAATCACAGGCTCCATCTTTTCAAGATATGAATTTATAAAGGCAAAATTATCCTTTGGCGTCATGCCTTCAGAAAGGGCAGTAAAGTCCCTTATATCAGAAAAGAGTATAGTCATGGTCATCTCTTTGTGATCCCCAAGTCCAACGTCTATAATATCCTCTTTACCCAACAGCCTTATGAATTCCTGTGGGACAAAATGACTATAAGAGTCAATAACCTTATCTATTGATTTATCCCCGCTCACCTTTTCACTCCTTTACTTTGTTGTCTTATCTTGTATTTTCTTAATAATCTTTTCCTTGTGCCTGCCTGTTTCGTTGGCAATGCCCTGCATCAGTGTCCTGTATTCTATGTCATCGGTCTTCACTATCTCGCTGTATCTATCTTCAAGATATCCATTTTCATAATCCCGTACTATAAAAAGCAGGTTATCAATAGGGATCTCTTTGTCTTTTATCTTTTGAATCTTCGATCTTATATCATTTATTGTGGTCTCCAGACCAAATACATTAAATGGCCTACCCTTTTCAAAATTCTCAGGCTTTTTAGATATAATCTCGATTATGCGATTTATGTATTGGGCATGTCTTATCTCATCCCTCCATATATCAAGCCAGAAATCTGCATCCTCTTCCCATGTGGTGGCGCAGAGGCTGTAGAGTTCAGCTATGGTCATCTCGAACATGGCCATCTTCTTTAATACCTCTATAATCCCTGAAAGCTCTCCTGAGACCTTAATGTTCATGGTTTTCTCCCCATTATTTTTATCTAAAAGAGATGTTTGAAAAACTATACAAAATAGAGGCTTTTAAATAAACAATTTTTTTGCTAAAATTGAAAAATCTAATACCAATCAAGGGGAGGTCTATGTGAAGATAACTAATCTTGAGAAGACAGAGAAACGGATAATGGATATGGAGGGTGCTAAAGATACATTCAAACAGATACCCATATCTGCAAAAGATGGGACACCTGCCTATTCCTTCAGGGTTTTTACTATAATGCCAGGTGGCCATACGCCATACCATACCCATGAATTTGAACACTTAAATTATATCATTGAAGGTGAAGGCGCTGTGGTAAAAGAAGACGGGTCAGGTGAGCCTGTCTCAAAAGGAGATTTTGTCCTTGTGATGCCCGGGGAGAAGCATCAGTATAAAAATACAGGCAAGGACAGACCCCTTGTTATTATATGTGCTGTGCCAAAGGAGTATGAGTAGACAGGTTCATTTTTTTATGACCTTTTTTACATAGACATCATCATCCTTTATAGTCATAAATATAGTTACCCTGTCATGGACCTTTATATCCTCTATAGATGCCTTTTTTCCTCCTACTACAAACTCTGTATTCTCATCGACTACTCCGCCATTTATGTATTCCTGTTTTCCCACAACCTTTTTCACAAGTATTGACTTTTCCTTTGAATCTATAAATATAACCTCACCTGTGATGGTCTTTTGCGACCTATCAGATGCCTGGAGTATCAAAGGCATGGTTACTACAATTAAAAGAATAATGATAGATAGGCGATACATATCACCCCCTTATTAAATTCCTAAATGATAGAGACCTTTGCAAGCCTTGATGGTTTTTATTATACAAATTAAATTCTATTTGTCAAAAAATATCAAGGCGTGTTAATATCATTGGGGAGGATAAAGAAATGAAACCCACTGAGATAATTAAGGATGTTTATATAATCGGTGATTCAGGGATGACAGACTCTAAAGACTGCTCTGTATATCTTATAAATTTAGGTGAGCTTGTCATGATAGATACAGGCGCTGGAGAGAGCGTAGACAAGATAATTAAAAATATAGAAAAATTGGCACTGAAACCTGATAAGCTGTCAACTATAGTGCTTACCCACTGTCACATAGACCATATTGGTGGGGCAGAGGAATTGAGGAGAAGATACAATGCCCGTATAATTATGCACGAAAAGGATGCAGAGGTAGTTGAAAGGGGAGACAATAAGATGACCGCTGCCTACTGGCTGTCTCTTATACACATCT
>JAOAHW010000233.1 GCA_026415015.1 Syntrophorhabdaceae bacterium | reverse complement strand
CTCTGAACTAACTGCTATAGCAGAAGAGGTGGAAAGATTGACCGTAGAGATGCGCGATAATACTTTGAATATGCGCATGTTACCCATAGGGACAACATTTGGTAGATTCAGAAGGCTCGTAAGGGACCTCTCAGGTGAGTTGGGAAAAGAGGTTGAGATGACAACAGAGGGTGAAGATGTAGAACTTGATAAGACTGTAATAGAAAAGATAAATGACCCCCTTGTTCACCTTATAAGAAATAGCATAGACCATGGCATAGAGCCACCACAGGTTCGTGAATCAATGGGTAAACCAAGAAAAGGCATAATACATATCTCTGCAGTCCACTCAGGCGGTAATGTCATTATAACCATAAGTGATGACGGAGCTGGCCTTGATAAGGATGCCATCTTGAACAAGGCCATAGAAAAGGGTCTTATAAGTAGTAATGCAGATATAACAGAAAAGGAGATATTTAGCTTCATATTCCACCCTGGTTTCTCTACAGCAAACAAGATAACAAGTGTGTCAGGCAGGGGTGTGGGTATGGATGTAGTGAAAAAATCCATAGAGGGCCTCAGGGGTTCTATTGATATTTCAAGTATAAAAGGAAAAGGGACAACAGTAGCCATATCACTGCCCTTGACACTGGCAATAGTAGAGGGCTTACTCGTATCCATAGATAAAAGTTTCTTTGTAATACCCCTTTCTGTTGTCCAGGAATGCGTAGAGTTGACAGAGGCGGATATAAGAAAGGCAAACGGGAAAAATCTCGCTTTTATTAGGGGAGGGATTATCCCATATATCAGATTGAGAAATGAATTCGATATGGGAGGCCAGAGGCCTGATATTGAACAGATAGTAATTACATGTTTAAACGGAGAGAAAATAGGTTTTGTAGTTGATTCTGTCATAGGCGAACACCAGACAGTAATAAAGAATTTAGGTAAGATTTATAAGAATGTAGAGGGAATATCCGGTGCTACAATACTTGGTGACGGCACTGTGGCACTGATAATAGATGTGCTGAAAATAATGAGGAATATTGAATTCGCAGATGCAATATTCAGTTGATTCAGCACAGAATAAAACATAATGGAGGCAACCATGAAAAGCTTTAAAAACTGGAAGATTTCAACCAAGATCATGTCCATCTCAGTCCTCACCATAGTAGTTATTGTCTGTGGTATCCTGTTCTATCTCATACCTCTTATTGAGCAGAAACTATATAATGAAAAGAAGGTGGCCACAAAAAATATTATTGATGTAGCATATACCCTTGTTGCGTCCATGGAGGCAAGGGCAAAATCAGGTGAATTAAAATCCGATGATGCACAGAAGAGGGCATTGGCAGCAGTCAAAAGCCTAAGATATCAGGGCAATGAATACTTCTGGATCAATGACCTAAACGCAAGGGTAATAATGCATCCCATCAAGCAGGAGCTTGAAGGAAAAGACATGATAAATGAAAAAGACGCAAAAGGTAAACTTATGTTCCAGGAGTTTCTTAAGGTAGCTAAAGAAAAAGGAGAGGGCTTTGTGGAATACTGGTGGCCAAAACCAAATGAAACAAAACCATCTCCGAAATTATCCTTTGTAAAATTGTTTCCCCAGTGGGGATGGATTATAGGCACAGGCATCTACATCGATGATGTAAGCGCTGAGATTTCAAAGATAAGATGGCAGATCATCATAGCCACAATAGTTATTGCAATCCTCATAATCCTTATTTCCTTTCTTGTCTCTCGTATTATAACAAGACCTATTGCAAAAGCTGTTTTTGTAGCCAATGAACTCTCCCAGGGGAATCTCACTGTATCAATAGAGTCAGAGACAAAAGATGAGGCTGGCCAGTTACTCGTTGGCATGAAGAACATGCTGGAAAAACTAAAATTGATTGTATCAGATGTAAAAAATGCCTCAGACAATGTTGCTGCTGCAAGCCAGCAACTGAGTTCTTCAGCCCAGCAGATGTCACAGGGTGCCACAGAACAGGCAGCGTCAGCAGAGGAGGTCTCCTCCTCTATGGAAGAGATGGTATCCAACATAAGACAGAATGCAGACAATGCCCAGCAGACAGAAAAGATTGCCCTTAAGGCCGCCCAGGATGCAAAAGAGGGTGGCAAGGCAGTTGCAGAGACTGTGGCTGCCATGAAGGAGATAGCAGGAAAGATATCTATAATAGAGGAGATTGCAAGACAGACAAATCTACTTGCCTTGAATGCAGCCATTGAGGCAGCAAGGGCAGGGGAACATGGCAAGGGTTTTGCCGTTGTTGCCACTGAGGTAAGGAAACTTGCCGAGCGCAGTCAGATTGCAGCAGGGGAGATAAGTAAGCTCTCAACCACAAGCGTTGAGGTCGCTGAAAAGGCAGGCATCATGCTCTCAAAGATTGTTCCGGATATACAGAAAACAGCAGAACTCGTAAGTGAGATAAATGCTGCCAGTAACGAACAGAATACAGGTGCTGAACAGATAAATAAGGCCATACAGCAACTCGACAAGGTGATACAGCAGAATGCCTCAGCCACAGAAGAGATGGCATCTACATCTGAAGAACTTGCAAGTCAGGCAGAACAGCTCCTTGATACCATTGCATTTTTTAAGGTTGATGATGGAGCAGTGACCAAAGCCCGAAAAATTCAGGTCGATATAAAAGATACACCAAAAAAATACCTTCATCATCAACCTGAGAGAGGGATTACTGCTATCTCAACAAGACGACATGAAAACAGGCATGAAAAACACACTGGTGTAATGCTTGACCTTGGAAGCCGAGACAAACTTGATGATGAGTTCGAAAGATTTTAAAGGCATAGGCATGATGTTTTTAAAAAATAAAAAATGCCTTTACTTATAGCAGGAGGTTGATAAATGAGCGTTCCATCTATAAAGGATGTTAGACAATACCTGACCTTTAAGTTAGGGGAAGAGGTATTTGCAATGGATGTCTCTCACGTAAGGGAGATACTCGAATTTACTGGTGTTACAAAAGTCCCAAAGACACCAGATTATATGAGAGGGGTTATAAATTTGAGGGGTAGTGTAGTGCCTGTCCTGGACCTCAGGTTAAAATTTGGTATGTCTATGACAGAAAAGACAGTTAATACATGCATAATAGTTTTGGAGGTATCCCTTGAAGGGGAAAAAATTGTGCTGGGTGCCCTTGTAGACTCAGTCCAGGAGGTGTTTGAACTTGACCCGGAACAGATAGAACCACCACCAAGGATTGGGATTCAGATAAAAACAGATTTTATAAAAGGAATGGGCAAAAGAAATGACCACTTTATAATCATCCTGGATATTGATAGGTTGTTTACCTCTGAGGAGCTTGCCTGCGCTTCTGAAACAGAATATAAGGCTGCTCTTCAAGGATGATACATTAAAAAAGTGTAAGATGAGATGAATATATGGGTATTGACAAAAGCACCTGTTTATTATGGAGGAATAATATAGATGAGGCAAGGAGGCAACTTGAAACACTAAATGCCTCCACTGAAGAACAGTTTCTCCTGATAGGTGATCAGCTTCAACATATCCATAATGCAATAGAAGACATAAAAACTATTGCATCTTCTCTTATCTCTTTAATGACCGGTAAGGATATTCAGGTTCTGATTGCTAATCTGCAAGAACTCATAGAGAAGATAGATTATAATACGAGAAGCATCAATAGGGATTTTTTTAATAGCACCGAGATACTCAACAATATAGTCATCTTTATAAATAAAATTTACAAACCAATAAACAGATTTAAAAAAATTATAAAGACCCTTAGAATTTTGAGTATTTCTACAAAGATAGAGAGTTCAAAGTTAAGCACTCACAATACGGGCTTTCTAAATATAGCCGATGATGTGGAAAAGCTGGCACTACTGATAGATTCAAAGTTTACAAATATTATATCTCATGCCCAATCATTAAAAAAGATTGCCACCAAGAATATTGGCGATATAGATAACCTTGCGAAACAAACAAAAGGAGAAAAAGACAGAATAAAAGAAGACATCCACCAGGCAATTTTATCTATAAATGAAAAAAATAATTATTCACTGGCTGGTACACAGAGGGTATCCAGCGAATTAATATCTATATCACACAATATTGGTGAGCTGGTCTCTTCTATACAATTCCATGATATTACAAGACAGCAGATAGAGCATGTAACTCAGGCACTTGAGGGATTGTGTAAGAAAATTGATATTATAACAGATAGTAATGAAGAGGCATCAGGTTTAAAAGACCTGTTGGAAGAGATATATATTGTATGTGGACTTCAGATAGAGCAGCTTTCTGATGCAGAAAGGAAATTTATCAGAGCCATAGAAAATATCATGGATAACTTAAATGGAGTATCCCGTAATACTATAAAACTATATGAAGAGATTAAAAAAATAGCAGGGGTTAGAAAGACAGATACCTTATCTTTTTTCTCTAATTTAGAGTCCGGTATATCATATATATCGTCATCCCTAAAAGGTAATGGTGAACTGATGAACAGTCTAAGATTATATTTGAATGATGTCTTTTCAAATCTCAACAACATGACAATTTTTGTAAATGATATAGAAGATATAAATGCAAACATAGA
>JAOAHW010000121.1 GCA_026415015.1 Syntrophorhabdaceae bacterium | reverse complement strand
CTGTATAACGATGTAGATATATGGACAAAGATAGTAGTGCCGCTGCCTTTCTTAAGGAGTGCCTCGCCTTCAAAACCATTACCCCTGAGGGTCAAATTTAATATATTGGGATAAAAGATTTTTGTATCATTGGGGAGGAATAGAATATCAATATTTTTACCTACAAGGTTGTTATCCTCATATGCAAGCATCTGGATAGCAACTCTATTGGCAAAGAGGATATTGCCCTGCCTATCTGTGAGGATTATCCCTGTCTTTATAAAGTCAATGAGTGTATGACTTAGTTCTTCAGATATTTTTATAGTCTTGATAGCCCATCTCCTCTTTTTGTAAATTCTTTTCTAAATTTTTTGTTCCTTATTTTCCGTGGCTCCAGTTTATATATATTATTTTAATATAGGTGATGGATTTTTTCAGCAGATTTATTTTTATTGTAAATCTTTTTAGAATATGAAAATATTAAAGATGATAAAAATAATTATATTGGCCATAATAACCCTTATATCTTTAATGGGGTGCTGACCTATTAAATAAAAGGCAGTTGCCTTTTTTGACTCTATAAATACTTATAGAAGTTTTCTCTGGTAGTTGCTAATAAAAAATTTCACAAGCAACAGGGTCATCATCAAAATCCTGCTTGACAAAAAAGTGAGTGAATTGCTATATTTAAACAAGGATGTAGAAAAATTTCATGCCCTTTTAAAATGTAAAAAGGGCTTTTTTATATTTTGGAGATGAAATGAGCATAAAAAATTATAGTGAAATTAAACACTTAATTGATATGGGCATGGAAAAAGGCTATCTTACACCAGATGAGATAAACGATGTCCTGCCCCAGAATATCTTCTCCCCTGAAGATATAGAGGATATCTTTGACTTTCTCTCAGAATCAAATATCGATATAGTAGAGACAATAAAAGAAAAGGTAGAGGTTACTGAAGAGACAACTCACGAATGGACAGAGACCGAAAAGTTTCCATCAGAGAGGACAGACAATATCATATGGTCATATCTAAAGGACATAGGTAAGGTCTCCCTATTGACATCAGATGAGGAATATACAATTGCAAAGAAGATAGAGGAAGGCGAAAGGAATATAAGAAACCTCCTTTTTGACCTACCTCAGGCTATAAAAGAACTACAGGAGATAGGCATACAGCTCAAGAAAGAAAATATAAATATAATAGATGTCCTCAAAAACATAGACGAGATGAATTATACAAAAAAGGATGAGGAGAAATACAAAAAAAGGACAATCACCTTAATCAATAATGTGAAAAACCTCTTTGAAAAAAAAGAAGAACTTAAAAAGGCCATGTCCAGACTTGATGGTGTACAGAAAAAACAGCATGAAAAGAAGCTAAAGGCCATAGAGGCAAAGATTGATGAAAATCTACTCAATCTAAGCCTCAACAAAAAAATCCTTGAAGACATAATAAGAAAGGTATCTAAACAGATCGACTTCCTTGACGAAAAAGAGGCAGAAACTGTAAGAAAAAAATTAAAAGAGATAGCAGCAATAGAGAACGGGCTCAAGGCTGTAAAGAACAGGCTCATACAGGCAAACCTCAGGCTTGTTATAAATATAGCGAAGAAATATCTAAACAGGGGCCTTTCATTCCTTGACCTTATCCAGGAAGGCAACATGGGGCTCATGAAGGCAGCAGAGAAATATGACTACCAAAAAGGCTATAAATTCTCCACATACTCTACCTGGTGGATAAGACAGGCAATTACAAGGGCCATAGCAGATTATGCAAGGACAATCAGGGTGCCTGTCCATGTCCTTGAGACCATGAACAAGATAACAAAGGTGACCATCTCACTATTTCAGGAACTTGGCAGGGAGCCAAGTCTGGAGGAAATATCTGTAAAGGCAGGTCTACCTGTTGAAAAGGTGAGAAAGATCATGAAGGTCTCTAATGAGCCCATATCCATAGAGACGCCTATAGGTGATGATGAATCAAAACTCGGTGATTTTATAGCAGACCCCAAATCACCCTCACCCTTTACAGAACTTGTTACCATCTCTTTAAAAGAGGAGATATCAAAGGTTCTCTCCACACTGACTCCAAGGGAGGAAAAGGTGATAAGGATGAGGCTTGGCATTGGAGAAAAGACCGATTATACCCTTGAAGAGGTAGGAGAGGTCTTTGGGCTTACAAGGGAGAGGATAAGACAGATAGAGGCCAAGGCCTTAAGGAAGTTAAAACACCCCTCAAGACGAAAGAGGCTTGAGAGCTTCCTCGAATAATCTATAACTCATTAAAAATCAAGCTTATTCATTAATATTAACCAATCTGTCTCGTATAGTCGCAAAAGATATGTTACAGGTTGAGAGACCTTTTTTCAAAGGTCTCTCAAGGTCTTTAATTTTTAAAACTCCCACCTCACGCCAGCAAAAATAGAGTGAACAGTTGGACTGCCTTTTCTCACCTCGGCATTATAGTTTATACCCATCTGGAGATTCTTACCAGTTAGGATGTCCAGCCTTCCACCCACCACTGCGAAGTTCTCTTTGGCAGCATCAGTGCGCCAGATAAAGGCATCGCCCTGGCTCATGCTGGCAATAATATTTCTGCTTTTATTAGCAAATTCATGCTGGTAGCTCCCATATGCCTGTGGTACGACCTTCACTGAACCGCTCTTTATTGGTGCTGCTACTCTCAGGCCTGCACCAGTCTGCAGGGAGTCAACTTTCTGCGACCCTACTCTAAGGTTCAATGCACCTGCGCCATCTTCCTCATATCCCTCCACCCAAAGGCCAGCATATGCCAGAGAGGCCATAGGTGTGATAATAAGATTTTTTAGCTTGAAATCATAGCCAGCCTCGGCGTAGGCATTGAATTGATGGCCCATGGTATTGCCTTTGGCCCTGCGATTAAGACCACCAAAACTAATGTTTCTTGTTGTATCAAAGAGATTCAGGTTATACCCAAGGGAACCATAGCCGTACCATGAGTTGCCCAGATAGGCAGCATAGGTGGTGACAGGCCATGTTTTGGATTCTACACTACCACCATAGTTGTAGAAGTTGGCATCAGCTTGTCTGTAGCCTGTAGCAAGACCTACCACAATATTGTCTTTTAGGCGTAAGTCAATGCCTGCAGTTAAATCAGCGGCAGTATACTTAAAGCCTGTCTGATTCACCGAGGATTGCTGCTCTCCTATGACAAGTGAAGGATACACATATAGACCCCATGGCTTCTCTGAGGCAGAAGGAGTCCTGGACTGTATGGGTTGAAGTCCTGTTAGGTTACCACTATTGTAGGCGAGCATCATGCCCTGATTACTGGAATATCTGAGGCTAAAAGCCCCGAGGCTACTGCCTAAACCTTCCCCTGCTAGACTACCGAGGCGTAGATTACTTACCCGCTGGGCCTGCTGGCGCATCTGGAAGGATGTGCTGGTGAAGGCAAGGGTTGAGAGGGCACCGACCTTCTCAGGGGATATCTGTTTATAAGCATTACGGACATCGGCAG
>JAOAHW010000098.1 GCA_026415015.1 Syntrophorhabdaceae bacterium | reverse complement strand
GGTGTGTATACTCTATTATAATTCTGGCATGAAATTCCCTGATGGTCTGAAAGAAGAGGTCATAGAGAATGTGAAAAAGGTAGAAAAAGAGATGGGCGCCACATTCGGAGACAGTAAAAACCCACTCCTCTTTTCTGTAAGGTCAGGGGCAAGGGTTAGTATGCCAGGGATGATGGATACTGTCCTTAATCTCGGTCTCAATGATGAAACAGTAAAAGGCCTTGCTAAAAAGACAAATAACGAGTGGTTTGCCTATGATTGTTACAGGAGATTTGTCCAGATGTATGGCGATGTTGTCCTTGGGCTAAAGCCCCAGACAAAGGAGGAGACAGACCCATTTGAGGAGATAATAGAGGAAAAAAAGAAGGAGAAGAAGATAAAGTTTGATACAGAGCTTTCAGTAAAAGACCTGAAAGACCTGGTGAAGAAGTTTAAAGGTCTTATAAAAAAGAGGGTAGGTGTTGAGTTCCCTGAAGACCCATATGAACAGCTATGGGGTGCAATAGGTGCTGTCTTTAAATCATGGAATAATGAAAGGGCAATTGCATACAGGGAATTGAATAACATACCTAATGACTGGGGGACTGCTGTAAATGTCCAGTGTATGGTATTCGGTAATATGGGTAATGACTGCGGGACAGGTGTTGCCTTTACAAGAGACCCTGCTACAGGAGAGGATCATTTCTATGGTGAATATCTCTTGAATGCCCAGGGTGAGGATGTTGTGGCAGGTATAAGGACACCACTCCCTATAAACATAAAACAGAAGACAGATAAAAAGGTTCAGTCCCTTGAAGAGGTTATGCCTGATATATACAAGCAGCTTATAAAGATACGGGATATCCTTGAGAAGAATTACAGGGATATGCAGGACATAGAGTTTACAATACAAAATGGAAAACTCTGGATGCTCCAGACAAGGACAGGGAAGAGGACTGCATTCTCTGCCTTTAAGATAGCTGTTGACATGGTAAAAGAAGGCCTTATTACAAAGGAAGAGGCACTTATGAGGGTGGAGCCAGATATGCTCAACCAGCTTTTAAGACCAATCTTTGACCCAAAAGAAAAGGACAAGGCCTTAAAATCAGGGAATATGGTTGCTAAAGGCCTCAATGCCGGTCCTGGTGCTGCCACAGGTAAGGTTGTATTCAATGCAGAGGATGCAGAGTCCTGGGCAGCAAAGGGTGAAAAGGTTATACTTGTGAGGATTGAGACGTCTCCAGAAGACATAAGAGGTATGAATGCAGCCCAGGGTATCCTTACTTCAAGGGGTGGTATGACAAGCCATGCTGCCCTTGTGGCAAGACAGATGGGTAAGGTCTGCGTTGCAGGATGTGGAGAGCTTGATATTGATTACAAAAAGAAGGCCATCTCTGTTAAGGGAAAGAGCATAAAAGAGGGTGAATACATCTCTATAGACGGGACAACAGGTGAGGTCTTTATAGGAGAGATAAACACCATACCATCAGAGATACTGAGGGTGCTCATTGATAAGACACTGAAACCTGAAAAATCGCAGGTTTATCAAGATTTTGCCCTCCTTATGTCATGGGCAGATGAGGTGAGAAGACTGGGTATAAGGACAAATGCCGACGAACCTGAACAGGCATCTGTGGCAGTTGCCTTTGGTGCAGAAGGTATAGGCCTCTGCAGGACTGAACATATGTTCTTTGAGGGCGAGAGGATCGATGCAGTCAGGGAGATGATACTTGCCGATGATTTAGAGGGCAGGAAAAAGGCCCTTAAAAAGCTCCTACCCATGCAGAAGAAGGATTTTATGGGGATATTCAAGGTAATGAACGGGCTGCCAGTAACCATAAGGACACTGGATCCGCCTTTACATGAGTTCCTCCCCCATACAGAGAAGGAGATAAAGGCATTGGCACAGAAGATGGGGATACCTTACGAAAACCTCCTTGCAAAGGTGAACAGCCTCCATGAGGCAAACCCTATGCTCGGTCACAGGGGGTGCAGGCTCGGTATAGTATATCCTGAGATAACCGAGATGCAGGCACAGGCAATCTTTGAGGCAGCATGTGAGGTCAAAAAGAAAGGCATTGATGTAAAGCCAGAGATAATGATACCCCTTGTAGGTCATATCCGTGAGCTAACACTACAGAAGGATGTGGTGGAAAAGGTCGCTAAGAATGTGACCAAAAAATATGGCCTTGATATAGATTATAAGATAGGGACAATGATAGAGATACCAAGGGCAGCGATAACTGCCGATGAGATAGCAAAAGAGGCAGAGTTCTTCTCCTTTGGCACAAACGACCTCACCCAGACAGTCCTTGGTATGAGCAGGGATGATGCAGGTAAGTTCTTAAGGTTTTATGTAGAAAATGGCATATACGACTATGACCCCTTCCAGAGGATAGATGAAGAGGGCGTTGGCAAGCTCATGAAGATGGGTGTTGAGTTGGGTAGGTCTACAAGGGGTGACCTAAAAGTTGGAATCTGTGGAGAGCACGGTGGCGAACCAAACTCTGTTGAGTTCTGCCATAGGATAGGCCTTAACTATGTGAGCTGCTCACCCTACAGGGTAACCCTTGCAAAGCTCGCTGCAGCAAGGGCAGCAATAAAGGAAAAAAGACAGGCCAAGGACAAGAAGGCTAAAGGGGCTAAATAAGAGATAGCAGTTTACGATAGTGAATAGATAAAGAGGGGAGATATTGAAAAAAGAAAAGATTCACAAGATATTTTCCCCTTTGAAAATAGTTGATTATCTAATTTTTAGTAGAATAATCATCTTTTAAGCTTGATTAACTGTTCACTATTAAAAACAAAAAAATTATAAAAAAATATTGACAAGATTTTTTAAAAAGTGTTAAAAATTTCACAAATAAAAGGATGGGCTAAAAAGACATATGGATGCCATTAACTTAACTGAGAGTATTGATTGGAAATTTATAGAACATGTAAAAGAAGAAAGCGGGCAGGACCCTGCGCTGTGTTATCAATGCGGTAACTGTACTGCTGGTTGTCCTTACTCCCACTACTTTGATTATCCTGTAAGCCAGGTAATGAGGCTCCTCCAGGCAGGCCAGAAGGATACAATACTCAATTCAAAGGCAATCTGGCTCTGTGCAACCTGTGAGACATGCACTACAAGATGCCCCTGTGAGATAGATGTGGCCCACATTATGGATGTCTTGAGGATAATAGCCCGCAGGGAGAACAGGGTATCAGAAAAAGACATAAAGCTCTTTTACGACTCATTTCTTGACTCTGTAAAAAAGTTTGGGAGGATATATGAGGTAGGGACACTGCTGTCATACAACCTCAGGTCAGGTCATCTTTTTGCAGATTCAGATTTAGGTCCAAAGGTTCTGGCACACAACAAGATACATTTTCTACCTAAAAAGATAAAAGGAAGCGACAAAGTGGCAAAGATATTTGACAGATTTCAGGAAACCTTAAAGAAACATGGCTAAAAAAAGATACGCATATTTTCAGGGATGTTCCCTTGAAGGGACGGCAGTTGAATATGACAAATCAATGAGGGTTGTATTTGATGCACTGGGTGTTGATTATGTTGAACCTGAAGACTGGAGTTGCTGTGGCTCAACCCCAGCCCACACAGTAGACCATGTCTTTGCTGCTGCCCTTGCAGCGAGAAACCTATCTATCATTGAGAATATGGGCCTGGATGTAGTAACCACAAATTGTCCATCATGCCTTATGGCCTTTAAAAAGGCACAGTACTCCATGGAGAATGATGGGACATTTAAAGAAAAGGTAAACGAGCTCCTTGATGAGAAGTACAACTGCGGTGTATACGCAAAATCTTCACTCCAGGTATTATATGAAGATGTAGGATTAGAGGCTATAAAAAACAGGGTAACTCATATAATCCATGATATGAAGGCTGCCCCTTATTATGGTTGTATCATGAACAGGCCTCCCAAGATAGCCCAGTTTGACGACCCTGAAAATCCTACCTCCATGGACAGGATTATATCTGCCCTGGGGATTGAGGTGTGTGACTTTGCCTTTAAATTAGAGTGCTGTGGTGCGGCATTCGGCGTGCCAAAGAGAAAGATGGTAAATGAGCTATCTAAAAAGGTCATTGCCATGGCAGTGGATGCAGGGGCAAACTGTATTATTGTGGCATGCCCGTTATGCCAGCAGAACCTTGACCTAAGGCAGGAACAGATAAACCAGACAACAGGTTCTAATTTCAATATCCCTGTCATATATTTTACCCAGTTGATGGGTCTTGCATTTGGATATACGCCTAAGGAATTAGGACTTGATAAGCTCATTGTTAGTGCAGACCATTTTGCCCGCTCCCGCATTACAAAACAGGAGTATTTAGAGAGGGAAAAGGCAAAGGAACAGGAAAAAAAGGCAAAAAAAGAAGTTAAAAAACAAGAGACTGGAGAAGAGGAGAACCCATAGATGAGGGTTGGTGTATTTATTTGCCATTGTGGAAACAATATTGCAGGGACAGTAGATGTCAAGGCTGTTGCTGAAGAGATAAGAAAGATCCCCGGTGTTGCCCATGCTACAACATATATGTATACATGCTCTGAGCCGGGACAGGATGAGATTAAAGAGGCAATAAAGAAGTATAATCTCAATAGAATCGTCGTAGCAGCGTGTTCACCCAGGATGCATGAGTTGACATTCAGAAGGACCATAGAAAAGGCAGGGCTGAATAAATACTACTTTGAGATGGCCAATATCCGTGAGCATATATCATGGGTCGGAGAGAATAAAGAGGCCAACACAAAAAAGGCTATCGATGTTATTACAATGGCAGTTGCCAAGGTTATGCAGGATAAGCCCCTTTTCTCTTCATCCTTCAAGATAAACAAGAGGGTTCTTGTAATAGGTGGCGGTGTAGCTGGTATGCAGGCGGCCCTGGACTGCGGTGATGGTGGCCTCGAGGTTGTCCTTGTGGAGAAGAGCCCGAGTGTTGGTGGCATGATGTCCAGGCTTGATAAGACCTTCCCAACCATAGACTGCTCCATATGTATACTGGGTCCAAAGATGGTGGATGTGGCCCAGCATGAAAAGATAAAGCTCTATGCATATTCAGAGATAGAGGATATAAAGGGTTATGTTGGTAACTATCAGATAAAGATAAGAAAGAAGGCAACATATGTGGACTGGACAAAATGCACAGGATGCGGTGCCTGTATGGAGAAATGTCCGTCGAGGAATGCCTATGATTATTTTAATTTTGGTGTAGCGCCTACAAGGGCTATAAATATTCCATTCCCCCAGGCCATCCCTAAAAAGGCCAAGATAGACCCTAATTACTGCAGACAATTCACAAAAGGCAAATGCGGTGTATGCGCTAAAATCTGCCCCACAAAGGCCATAAATTATGAGATGCAGGATGAGATAGTGACAGAAGATGTAGGGGCAATTATTGTGGCATCAGGGTATAGCCTCCTCGATATTGAAAGATTACCAGAATACGGTGGTGGTCGTTTTCCAGATGTCATATCTGGTATCCAGTATGAAAGGCTTTTGAATGCCTCTGGTCCTACAGCAGGACACATACTTAGGCCATCTGACAATACAGAGCCAAAGACCGTTGTCTTTGTGGCATGTGCAGGTTCAAGGGACAAATCCATTGGCGTCCCATATTGCTCAAACTTCTGTTGTATGTATATTGCAAAGCAGGCAATACTCACCAAGGACCATATACCTGATTCACAATCCTATGTATTCTATATGGACATAAGGTCCCCTGGTAAGGGTTATGACGAATTTACCAGAAGGGCACAGGAAGATTATGGTGTAAAGTATATTAGAGGTCGTGTATCAAGGATTTATCCAAAGGGAAAGAAGATGGTGGTTAGGGGTGCAGATACACTCCTGGGTACCCAGGTAGAGGTAGAGGCAGACCTTGTTGTCTTAGGGACAGCAGTCCTCTCCAATCCAGATGCAGCCCGTCTTGCAGAGAAGCTACATATATCCTATGATACCTTTGGTTTTTATGTAGAGAGCCACCCAAAATTAAGACCTGTTGAGACAAACACATCAGGGGTCTTTCTTGCAGGGGCATGCCAGGGTCCAAAGGATATCCCTGCATCAGTAGGTCAGGGTAGCGCAGCAGCCAGCAAAGTCCTTGCCCTATTCTCTAAGGATATGCTGGAATCAGACCCTGCTGTAGCAAAGGTTAACATAAACAAGTGCGTTGGTTGCCTTAAATGTGTCCGTACATGTCCTTTCCAGGCAATCAAGGAGAACCAACTAAGAGACGGCAGGATAGTTGCTGATGTTATAGAGACAGTCTGTGCTGGTTGTGGAGTATGCACATCTACATGCCCATGCGGTGCAATTCAGTTACAGCATTTTACAGACAACCAGATATTGGCGGAGGTTAATGCATTATGTCAGGGGTAGACCCTAAACAAGAGTTAAGGATAGTAGGATTTCTTTGTAACTGGTGTTCATATGGCGGTGCAGATACTGCTGGGGTTAGCCGTTTTAAACAGCCAACTGACCTCCGCATAATCAGGGTTCCCTGTTCAGGTAGAGTAGACCCTTTATTTGTGGTAAAGGCGCTCATAAATGGTGCAGACGGGGTCCTTGTTTCAGGGTGTCACCCCAGGGACTGCCACTATTCTGATGGAAACTTCTATGCCAGAAGAAGGCTTGAGATGTTAAAGAGGCTTTTGTCATTCCTCGGCATAGATAACAGGAGATTCCACTATACATGGATATCTGCCTCAGAGGGTGCAAGGTGGCAGCAGACTGTCAAAGATTTTACAGAGGTAATCCATAAATTAGGCCCGTTGAATATAAAAAGGGAGGCTTAAAGCGTGTCAATGGAGATGCTCAGAGAAGTCGTTAAAAAAGTCTTAAATGAAGTAGATGTTGTAATCGGATATACAGAGGGATTTGATAAGATCCATGCAACACCTCTTTTTATAAATACACATGAGCAGGTAGAAAAACTCATATGGTCTCCTATCTGTGTCCATAATCTAACAACATACCTTCCATCACTTAAGAAAAAAGTGGGTGTAATAGTAAAGGGTTGTGACAGCAGGACATTAGTCCAGTATATGCAGGAAGGCCTCATCAACAGAGAAAATATAAAGATAATAGGCATCCCCTGTAGCGGAGTCATAAGTGTTAAGAGATTAATAAAGGCAGTAGACCATGCAAATATCGAGGACATATCCTTTGAAAAGGATGGAAAGATAAATGTAAAGACAGAGAAGGGTGATAAAACCATTATGCTGTCAGATGTAATGCCTGATAAATGCAAGACATGTCAGTATCCCACACCTGTTGTCTATGACCATCTTGTTGGCGAACCTATATCATCTGATAAACCTAAAGAGAGTGTTTATGGGGATATAGTAGAGTTTGACAAGATGACACTGGGGGATAAACTCAATTACTGGTTAAAAGAGTTTGATAGATGTATCCGCTGCTATGCATGCAGGAATGCATGTCCTATGTGTATATGCCAGGATAGCTGCATAGCAGAGACCCGTGAACCACACTGGATAAGCCAGAGGCTCACAACCCAGGAAAAACTCATGTTCCACATGATCCATGCAGTCCATCTGGCAGGCAGATGTGTGGAGTGCGGGGAGTGTGAGAGGGTATGTCCCATGGGTATACCTGTGAATAAACTAAAGAGAAAGATAAATATGGACATGAAGGACCTGTTTGATTACGAACCTGGTATAAATCCTGATGATAAGCCCCCCATGTATACATTTAATGTAGATGAGTTGAAAATCAAGGAGCATAAGATCGGATGATAGAGATAGGTTTTCTCAAAAAAGAGAATTTACAGGCATTTTTAAAGGAACTGGCATCAAAGTATACTGTCTATGCACCTTTTGCTGAGGAAGACATAGTCACATTCAAGCCCCTTGCAGAGGGAAAGGATTTATGTCTTGACCGCCCAGCTAATCTATCGCCAAAGGCAGTGATCTTCCCTCAGTGTGAGACACTGTTCAAATACAGCTTCTCAAAGAAAGAGGACAGCCCTGATAAGGTGGATGTAAAACTTGAAGAGACTATGGATTTTGAGGATACAGTTATATTCGGTGCAAGACCCTGCGATGCAAAGGGCTTTACAGTCTATGACAGGGTTTATAAGGATTCGGATATACCAGACCCATACTACATTGGAAGACGCGAAAAAACAGTTATTATAGGTTTTGCCTGTTCTTCACCGTCTCCTGGGTGTTTCTGTGTAGCAGTGGGTGGTGGTCCTGCTGATAAAGAGGGCTCAGACATCCTTATTACAGAGCTACTTAATGGTTTTGTCCTCGAGCCTGTAACAGAAAAGGGTAAGGCTTTGATGCAGTCAAGCCTTATAGAAGATGGTAAGGCAAGCCTCCAGGAGGCACAGAAAAAACAGGAAGATATAAAACAGAAGGTAAAAAATCCCTTTACAAAGACAGGAAGTCCTCAGATATCCCAAAAGATATTCAATGAAGATGAGTTCTGGGAAAAGGCATTAAGCAAGTGCGTAAGCTGTGCAGCATGCACATTCCTCTGTCCCACATGCTATTGTTTTAATATAACAGATGAGACAAGATTAAAAGAAGGGGAGAGGATAAGGAGTTGGGATGCATGTATGTTTTTCCACTTTACCCTTGAGGCGAGTGGCCATAACCCAAGGCCTACAAAATTCCACAGGTTCAAAAACAGGGTAGGCCATAAGTTTGTGTATTATCCTGAGAAATACAATGGTGTAATAGCATGCTGTGGCTGTGGAAGGTGCATAAGATACTGTCCTGTTTCAGTTGATATAAGTAAAGTCGTAGATGACCTAAGTGAGACAAACGCAGAAACAAATCTAACATCGAACGGGGGAAAGGCATGAAGAATCCCTACCTGCCTGAATTAGCAACCATTACAAACATTATTGATGAGACGCCAAATATAAAGTCCTTTCATGTGGTCTTTAATGACCCTGAAAAGATGAAGAATTTCAAGTTCGAGCCAGGTCAGGTTGGACAGCTTTCAGTTTTTGGTGTTGGTGAGTCAACCTTTGTTATAAATTCACCTCCCACAAGGATGGAATATCTCCAGTTCAGTGTAATGAAGGCAGGCGAGGTGACAAATGCCATACATGAACTATATGTGGGCGACCAGATAGGTGTCAGGGCACCTCTTGGCAACTGGTTCCCCTATGAAAAGATGAAGGGTAAAAAGATCCTCTTCATCGGTGGTGGTATAGGGCTCGCCCCCTTAAGGACACTGATCCTTTTTATGCTTGATAACCGTAAAGACTACGATGACATAACAATACTATACGGTGCAAGGACACCACCAGACCTCTGTTACAAAGATGACCTCAAGGATTGGGAATCAAGGTCCGATGTGAATCTGATATTAACGGTTGATACAGAGTATCCTGGGTGGACAAAAAGGACAGGTTTTGTACCCACTGTCCTCAATGAAATAGCACCATCTCCAGAAAATACTATAGCCATCACATGTGGTCCACCTATAATGATAAAATTTGTCCTCCAGAACCTTGTAAAACTAAACTTTAAAGACGACCAGATCATAACAACCCTTGAAAAGAGGATGAAGTGCGGAATAGGTATATGTGGGAGATGCAATCTAGGTTCAAAGTATGTATGCAAGGATGGGCCTGTATTCTCCCTCGAGGAATTAAAGGCACTACCACCTGAGCTATAAACAGTAGCATAATTGGTTTTTGGGCCCTTTGCAAAGCCAAAATTATCAGGGTTTTGCAGAGGGCATTTTTTTGCACTAAAAACTTTTTAGATGGTCTTTAACTACGATTATCCATCAGGAAAATATTGAATAAATTAGTATAGTGATTTATAATACACAAAGGCTTATGCAATATACACTCATCCTGCCCATGGAGAATGAGTTACAATTAAATCGGAGGCCCTGATGAAGGTTGATGTTCAAACTATTGACAGCGTTACGAAAAAGCTCGAGGTGATAATACCTGCGGATGATATAAAAAAGATAGAGGATGGCATATATAATGAGTTAAAAAAACAGGCAAAGATAAAAGGTTTTAGACCTGGAAAGGCACCTCGTAACATAATAGCTGCACTTTATAAAGACTACATTGAAGATGAGCTTAAATCAAGACTTTTAAAAAACACTATGTTTAATGCCCTTAAAGAGGCAGATATTAATCCCCTCGGTGAACCAATTGTAAATTTTTTAGAAGAAGACGGTTTGAAGGGTTATGTCCTCGAATGCGAGGTCATCCCTGAGATAGAGCTCCCTCAATACAAAGGGATAGAGGTAGAGACTGAACCAATTAATATAACTGAAGAGGAAATTAACAAGAGGATAGAGAATATAAGACTTCTCCATGCAGAGATGAGGATGAGAGAAGAGAACGAGGGGGCAGAAAGTGGTGATTTTGTTGTTATTAGCTATCAGGGTTTCTTGTCCGGCGTTCCTTTGAAAGATGTAAAATCAGATGCATACCCCATTGAGCTTGGTGCATCATCTGTCATGCCTGAATTTGAAAAGGAGATATTTGGTTTAAAGATAGGAGAGGATAAGGAGTTTACCATTGATTTTCCTGAGGACTATCCTGATAAAGATATATGCGGCAAGAGTGTATTATTTAAGGTCCATGTGAAAGAGGTGAGAAAAAAGATACTGCCTGAACTGGATGATGATTTTGCAAAGGATATGGGTTTTGATAACCTCGATGCCATGAAGGCAAACATAAAAAATGAGCTTTTTAAAGAGAAAGAGAAAAATAGAAACAAGATTATATATCAGAAGATTGTAGACAAGATACTTGAGGGTATTGACATACCTGTTCCAAAGAGATACCTTGAAAAAAGGGTAGAGTCCATGATTGAGGATGCAGAGGCAAGATATCCGTCTGAGGGTATTGCAGAGGATGTAAAAAAGAACATTGAAAGCACCCTCAGGAAGGATTTTGAGGAAAAGGCAGTATTAAGGATAAAAAAAGACATCTTGCTAACCAAGATAGCTGAGAAAGAAGAGATCAAGATAGAAGACGGTGATGTGGATGAGAGGATCAAGCGGATAGCTGAGGACTCTAAGAGACCTTTTATAGATATTAAGAACTTTTATGAGCGTAACAACCTGATAGACAGTTTAAAAGACATCATCCTTGAGGAAAAGACCCTCAATCTTTTAAAAGATAACGCTATTATAAGGGAGACGCCATGACCCTTATTCCGATGGTAATAGAAAGGGATGGAAGGGGCGAGAGGGCCTATGACATATATTCGAGGCTCCTAAAAGAGAGGATAATATTTCTTGGTTCTGCCATTGATGACAATGTGGCCAATATCATCATTGCCCAGTTGTTATTCCTCGAATCAGAGGATCCATCAAAAGACATATTCCTGTATATTAACAGTCCAGGCGGCATAATTACGAGTGGCCTTGCCATATACGACACCATGCAGTATATAAAACCTGCTGTTGTGACCATGTGCATTGGTCAGGCAGCGAGCATGGGTGCTGTACTGCTTGCAGGCGGTGCAAAGGGCAAGAGGGATGCCTTACCTCATTCAAGGATACTGATACACCAGCCCCTAGGTGGTGTTCAAGGCCAGGCAACTGATATAAACATACAGGCAAAGGAGATATTGAGGATGCGTCAGGAGATAAACACAATATTTACAAAACATACTGGCCAACCTCCAGAGAGGATAGAGGCAGACACAGAGAGGGATTTTTATATGACAGCACAACAGGCACTTGAATATGGAATAATAGATGAAATCGTAGAAAAGAGGGCATTAAATGATTAAAAAGAATGGGAGGACAATAAAATTGCATTGTTCTTTTTGTGGCAAAAGCCAGGATGAGGTCAAAAAACTCATTGCTGGACCAATGGTATATATATGCGATGAGTGTGTTGGTCTCTGTAATGAGATTATCCAAGAGGAGGTAAAAAAAGAGAGGCTTGACTATATAAAGACCTCCATGCCTAAGCCCAATGAGATAAACAGGCTCTTGGATGAATACGTAATCGGTCAAGAATATGCGAAAAAGGTACTCTCTGTTGCTGTCTATAACCACTATAAGAGGATAGAGACAAAGGCAAAATTCGATGACGTAGAGATACAGAAGAGCAATATACTCCTTATAGGACCCACAGGCTCCGGTAAAACCCTCCTTGCCCAGACCCTTGCCAAGATACTCCATGTGCCCTTCACCATAGCAGATGCCACAACACTCACAGAGGCAGGCTATGTAGGAGAGGATGTGGAAAACATTATATTGTATCTCCTTCAGGCTGCGGACTACAATGTGGAGAAGACAGAAAAGGGTATTGTCTATATAGATGAGATAGACAAGATATCAAGAAAGACAGACAGCCCTTCCATAACAAGGGATGTCTCAGGAGAGGGTGTCCAGCAGGCACTTTTAAAAATAATAGAGGGGACAATAGCCAATGTACCGCCAAAGGGCGGTAGAAAACACCCACAGCAGGAATACATAAGGGTTGATACATCCAATATACTTTTTATATGCGGCGGTGCATTCAATGGTATAGACTCCATCATAGCAAACAGGATAGGGAAAAAGGGTATTGGATTCGGTGTGGATGTAGAAGGAGGCAGGGACAAGAGATATTCAGAGCTTATAAAGGATATCCAGCCAGAA
>JAOAHW010000040.1 GCA_026415015.1 Syntrophorhabdaceae bacterium | reverse complement strand
AGATGTGTATAAGAGACAGACAACCACCTCAACAAAATCAGAACCACTCATGCTGAAAAAGGGTTCTTTAGCCTCACCTGCCACAGCCTTTGCAAGGAGTGTCTTGCCTGTGCCAGGGGGACCTACAAGGAGTATGCCCTTTGGTATCTTACCCCCTATGTTTAGAAATTTATTGGGGTTTTTCAGATATTCTATTATCTCTTTTAGTTCCTCTTTTGCCTCATCAACCCCTGCCACATCATCAAAGGTTATGCTTATCTCGTCCTCGCCATATATCTTACCCCTGCTTTTCCCGAAATTCAGGACACTGGATGGGGCACCACCCATCCTCCTCATGAGGAGATTCCATATAAGTATAATGATGGCAAATGGCAAGACCCATGAGATAATCGCCTTTATAATCTTATTTTCGTAGTATCCTGTATATTTAATCTTGTTATCCTGGAGTTGTCTCACAAGGTCAGGGTCTTCAACCCTGCTTGTGAGAAACCTTGTCTTCTTCCCTCCTTCCATGGCAAGGGTACCCTGGATGGTCTCTGTATCTATGACAAGGTCGCTTATCTTTCCTGTGGGTATCATCTCTTTAAATTCACTGTATGGGATTGTCTTAACCTCTGCCCTCACTATGTAACTGTTGATGATTACTATGGCAATAAAGGCGAGGACAAAATAGAGAAGGGTAAAACTTTTTGTCTTTTTATCCTTGAGTTTATTTTTCTCTTTTAGTTCAATGAAGATATTCTTTGTTTTTTTTCTTGTGTTTTTAGCGCCTTTTTTACCTGCCATTTTTTAATTTTATCAGAAAATGCCTGTTTTTTAAATATGATTTTCAAGCCTTACATCAAAAACTTTTTATTTAAGGCTGAAATCTACCCTGCTATCCTTGAGTTTATCCTTTTTTTCAGGGGCAAGGGTCTTTGGCTCTATTATGAATACCCTGTCAACAGTTACTTTCCCTGTCTTGAGGAGTGACTCCTTGACAAACCCTGCCCTCTGATTGGCAAGGGCCCTTAAATCCTCGTCCTTTATCTCTATATGGGTGTATATGAGCTTCTCCATCTCAGAGGCAGGCAGGGTCTTGGTAAGCCCTACGGCTGTTTTTGGTTTGGCAAACTTTTCTGCATCATATGCCATCTTTAGATATTTATCGTATTCGTTCGGCTCTATCTTTACCTCCTCCAAAGGCACTGCCTTCTGTCCCTGTTTGATCATATCATTCAGTTTCTGCACCTTGAGTTTTCTCATGAACGCATTCTTTTTTAAGCCTTCCCTGTCTTTATCCATGTCTACATGGCCCTGTATATCAAGTTTTAGAGATGGTCTCTCATAAAGGGCCTTGGCAAGATTTTCAATCTTTTTCATACCCTGCTCATTGACCTTATAGTCACCATAGTCAAATTCCACATAACTTATCTCTTCTCCACCGCCAAATAGAGAACCAAGCAGGGCAAATGGTGCTGTTGCTGCCTTGGTAAGGAGATTTATTAAGACCTGGATTACTATCCTCCATACGCTGAATTTGGGGTCATCAAGGCTACCTGAAACAGGTATATCGAGTTTTATCTGTCCGTTTCTGTCTTTCAAGAGGGCTATGGCAAGTCTTACAGGGAGTTTTGTGGCCACAGGGCTATCAACAGGTTCTCCCAGGGTTAATTGGTCTATAAATATTATGTTCTGTGAGTCAAGCTGCCTTTTTGCTATTAGATACTTTAGGTCTATGGAGAGCTTGCCCTTCTCCACCTTATAGCCTATGTATTTGCCTGAATATGGTGTCATGGGGCTCAGGTCAAGACTGTTAAACCTTACAAAAAGGTCTACAAGGAGGTTCTCCTTAGCAGGGTTTATCTTCCCCCCTATCTCAAGGGGGACAAACTGGTTTATCTTGCCCCTAAGATTAAGCTCAGCAAGTTGATCCCCTTTTAAAGCAATACCAGATACTTTACCGCCTATCTCTGTGAGGCTGGCTGTATAACTTGGCTGGATAGCCCTATCTGTAAACTCTATTGTCCCTCCTTGGAGTGTTATATCACCTATCTTTATGTCTTTTTCAGGCTCTTTTGGTTTTTGCTCTGGAGCTACAGCTGGTTTTTGCTCTGCCTGTGCCTGTTTTTCTTTTGTCTTTTCCTCTTCTACCATGATCTTCTGGAGGTTTAATGTGCCGTCAGGGTTCACAGTGACCTTTGCAAAGAAGTCAGCAAGAGATATGCCATCAATGTGGACAGATAGAGGTTCAGAATTGAAGTTAAGGTTATTTATGGCAAAGGCCTTCCAGTTCAACAAAGGTTCTGCATTTACCTTATCTATAGTGGCAAGATTAGACACCAGTACCTTGCCGTTATACTTCACAGCCATGGCTTTTTTCTCTGGTAGGGCGAGATTAAATCGCCCTGAAGTGGAGAATGCACCATCCGTGATATTTATATTGACCTTATCTGTGAAATAGGGCTGCAGTGTATTTATATGAATATTTTTTATATCTACATTAAGGTCAGCAAAGACAGGTTTTATACCAAATGGGCCTTTGAGGGTAATAGCCCCATTTTTATCAAAGAGAAAGGATAGGAACAATTTTGAGACATTGTTTTTTTTAAGGGAGATGTTCTCTGCCTTTAGCTCTAAATTTTTTATAATCATATTTACTGGTTGTGGCGTGGTTAAATCATTGAAGGACACCTTCCCCTGTTCAATCATCACCTCATTAAGATTCAATACAAATTGCCCTTCTTTTTTCTCCTCTGTTGTTTTTTTCTCACCTTTTTCTTTTTCAGATGCCTTTCCCTTTTCTACTTTTTTTTCTTCTATTATCTTCTGGAGATTCAGCACCCCTTCTTTGTCTCTCTCAATAGATATATCTGGTGACTTAATCAATACCTTTGAGACCTCAAGGGTCTTTTGGATTGGTTCAAGGGATTTTATATCTATATCAATAGACGGTAGCCTGAAGAGGAGTCTTTTTTGCAGGTCATCCCCTGAGAGCTTTGTTATGGCAATGCCACCGCTCACTACAAGTGCGGATGGTTTGTCTTTATATTCAATAAAAGATACCTTTGCAGTCACATCCAGACTCCCGGAAAGGAGCTTAAAATTCATCTTTACAGGGATATAGGCAAGATATTTTGGTATGTCTAAATCCTTTATATCTATGTTGATATAGGCCTCACGGGTTTCTGCAAAGGGTTTTACATCACCTTGGATAACATACACATCATCGTTTATACTGGCAGAGAAATAAGGCTTGATAAATGTCTTGGTGTAATGGGAGAGATTGGAGACAAAGGGTATCTTTATGTTCATATCCCTCACAGTGTGTTTCATATTAGCAGGGCCATCATAAAAATCTATGCTACCATCGGAAAGGGAAATGTTATTCAATGAAAAATAGAAAGGCCTTTTCTCTTTCTTCTCTGGCTCCCTCTTGGTCTCCTCTGTTTTTTTGTCTCCCATGGCCATGAGGTCAGAAAAATTATACGTGCCATCCTTATTCCGTATAATATTGATATAAGGCTTTTTCAGTCTTATCTCATTTAGTATCAAGGCCCTTTTAAATATGGATGATCCATGGACATTCACAAAGAGTTCATCAAGGGAGAACATGGTATCTGTCTTCCCTCTTTCTTTTATGTTGATGCCCGATATCTTTACAGTCAAGGCAAGGGGGTTTATCTGGATCCTTGCTATGGCCACATCCCTTTTTAAGGTCTTTGATATGTTTTTAATTAGGATAGATTTAAGTAATGGAGGTGCAATAAAAAAACCGAATAATGTAAAGACCAGGAAAAGACAGCACAATATTAGAAAAATTTTTATAAAAATCCTCTTTTTTTTACCCATTATACACACCTGATTTTTTTAATAATCTATCTTAAAAGCCATTATGCAATTTGAAATCATACATGTCAAGAAAGATTCTTTTAAGTAACTCAATTTATAAAACAAAAGATTGACATGGACATGTTCTTTATATTATAAAAGATAAAATAAGGGCGGGAATAACTCAGCGGTAGAGTGCAACCTTGCCAAGGTTGAAGTCGCGGGTTCAAATCCCGTTTCCCGCTCCATAAAAAAACCAGTAGATAGTGATTAGTGAATAGCTTTAATAAAACTCAATAAAGGTCTTTTCACTAATCACTTTTTTTAATTAATAAAATGGCGGCATAGCCAAGCGGTAAGGCAGCGGTCTGCAAAACCGTTATTCTCCGGTTCAAATCCGGATGCCGCCTCCACTTTATTCTATTACAAAATCCCAGGCAGTGTCATTGATCCAAAGAGAGAAATAGCCTCTACTGAAAAGTCCCTTTGGTTTTACTGTATAAAGGTTTTCAACCTTTTGTTTCTTAACATTTATTTCAATATCTTTACCAAAGACAAATCGGGGTTTTCCTAATGCCGATACCTGATAAAAGAGCATGGGGTTGAAGGTGAGGACATTCATATCATATTGTCCATAGATTATAAAATACTGTATGTCCTTAAGGACAAAGGTCTGGGGGTTATTGGATTCAACAAAGATCAGACCGCCATCATCAAAGACAATATTTGGAATCAACCTTACAGTGTTGTTCCTGGTCTTGACATATACACCGTATTCCTTTGGTTTTTGAACCTTTTCATCCTTTCCATAGACCTCATGACCTGTTACAGAAATGAAGGAAAGAAGCAATAAAAAAATAAAAAATAATTTTATTCTAACCATATACATCTCCTTCAGGTTCTTATTATTGAATAAGGGTCAAAAAGACCTTTCGCTCCCTGGGGCCATCAAATTCCATGAGAAATATGCCCTGCCATTGTCCCAACATGGGTCTTCCATCTGAAAAGGGTATCATGAGGGAACAGCCTGTAAGGGTAGATTTTATATGGGCATCAGAGTTGCCCTCCATGTGCCTGTATGGATAATTTTTAGGTACAAGACGTTCAAGCCCCTCTATTATATCTCTCATTACATTGGGGTCTGCATCCTCATTGATTACAAGCCCGCATGTGGTATGGGGTGTATATACATTAAGAACCCTACCCTCTTTCCCTTTTATAGCCTTTAAAACCTCATCTGTTATGTCTTTTGCCTCTACTTTGCTTGTTGTCTTTACCTTTATGATACTGAACATATCAAAGACCTTCCTTTTGATTTCTTTTTCTGTATTCCTCAATAGCTGCCCTCAGTGCATCTTCTGCAAGGACAGAACAATGCTGTTTAGCTGGTGGCAGCCCCCCTAAGGCCTCTGTGACCTGTTGGTTTGTTATTTTAAGGGCCTCTTCTATGGTCTTGCCCTTGACGAGTTCAGTGGTCATACTGCTTGATGCTATTGCAGCTCCACAGCCAAAGGTTTTGAATTTAACATCCACTATCCTGTTGTCTTCTATCTTAAGATATATCTTCATGGTGTCACCACACACATCATTGCCCACCTCAGCCACTGCATCAGGGTTTTCTATCTCACCCATATTTCTTGGATTCATAAAATGGTCCATCACTGTCTCATTATAAGGACCCCTTGTCATTATAACCTCCAATTAATTATTGTTTTGATCTTATGACCTTTAGATGTATATTCACCCCACAGAATCAATCTTTATAACCTCATAGGTCCTCTGCCCACCAGGGGCTGAAAAGACCACCTCATCACCCACTGATTTACCCATCAATGCCCTGCCAAGGGGTGATGTAATGGATATCTTTGCCTTTTCTATATCGGACTCATATGGGCCAACCACTGTATAGACCACCTCTTCATCAGTATCGAGGTTTAAAAGTGTTACAACACAACCAAATTCTATTGTTGTGAATCCAGACTTTTTTACATCCATAATCTCAGAGTTTTTTATCATCTCCTCTATCTCGGCAATCTTTTTCTGGAGAAACTGGTATTCCTCCTTTGCAGCATCATATTCTGCATTCTCAGACAGGTCTCCATGGCCCCTTGCCTCTTCTATGGCCTTTATAATCTTAGGCCTCTTGATATTTAATAGATATTCCCTTTCCTTTTTCAGACTTTCATAACCCTCTCTTGTTATAGGCACCTTCATTTTATACTCCAGAAATTTTATTATGGAAAATTACAATGTCTTCCTTTAATAATCAATAAAATTATAATCTTATGCAAAACATTTAATCAAGTGTTACCCATTCCCCAATATTGTTTAAGGGCATAATAGCCCTCATAATCTTTTTTCTCGAGCTTAAAAAACGGGTCTTCATACCTCTTAGCCAGTCTCTGTGTAAAAACATATGCTCTGGTGGCCCAAGAATCCCCCCATCTTTGAGCTTTATCCGCCTGCCCTTTTCATCTATCCTGAATCTCCCGTGACATAATGTGCAGATAAAATAACCCCTTTTCATACGGACAATCACAGAGTTACAAAAAGGACAACCATATGTACTGGCCACCTTCTTTTCAGAAAAAATAATCCCTGCAAGTTCTCTTGATTTTTTTCTGTAAACCTCGCTAAAAAATACCTCACCAGGCAAAGCTGCCTTTATGTTGACGCTTGCCTTTATATCAAGCCCAAGAAATGTTGCAAAGACCATGAGGGTCTGGGGTGATACTCCGATCCTGTCCTTAATCCCGTAAATATTTATGAGAATACATGGTTTGCCATATGTCCTTTCGAGATATTTATAAAATAAAAAACCCCTATCAAGGATGCGTTTAAAGACGCTATGGGCACCAAAATAATAAACAGGTGTAGCAATAATTATCCCATCTGCCATCACAATATGTTCTATCAGCTTCTCTAAATGGTCTCTATGGGGGCATGGACTATCCATTACACAACTATAGCATGCATTACAGGGCATAATATTCAATCCTGGAAGCCTTATAAGCCTGAGCTTATGTTCAAAATCCATGTATGTGGATATCTCTTTTATGTAGACCTCACAGTTGCCGTATCGCCTTGGTGAACCAACAAGGCCAAGGATCAGCTTTGACATGGGTCTATTATAACAGATTTATTTTTTTGAAACATCTTAAAAAGATTCCATTGAAATAAAAGCCAGAATTAGGTTAAAAAGCCTTAAAGATGGATAAAAAGGTATTTTCATGGTGTCTTTTTGATTTTGCAAACTCAAGCTACTCTGCTGTCATTGCCGCTACAATCTTTCCTGTCTATTATGCAAACCATGTCGTTGGTAACCTCTCAGGGGAGGGAGACCTCTGGTGGGGCAGAGCTATTGCTGTGAGTATGGCTATAGTTGCCCTGACCTCTCCTTTTCTCGGAGGTATGGCAGACTACGGAGGGATAAGAAAGAGGATGATGTTTTTATTCACCTCTATCTCCATAGTCTCTGTGGCATGCTTTGCCCTCCTTGAAAAAGGCATGGTCATACCAGGCTTTGTCATGATTATCCTAGCCAATACAGGTATGGAGGGAGGGCTTGTATCCTACAATGCCTTTCTCCCTGAGATAACAGAAAAAGACCATCATGGCAGGGTGTCTGCATGGGGTTTTGGGGTTGGTTATGGAGGCTCTATCCTGTCTCTTGTCCTTGCCATTATTCTACTGAAAAATGCCTCTATAGAGATTGTATGGATTATGGTGGCCCTATTCTTCAGTGTCTTTTCTTTACCTGCCTTTCTATATCTACCTGAAGACCGATTAGGAAAGAAAAATATATTAGACGCGGCAAAGACAGGTTTTATTTCTACCTTCAGGCATCTTAAATCCATATGTGCTGACAAAAATAAGAGGAGATTTCTCATAGCCTATCTAATATATGAAGATGGGGTAAACACAGTAATAGTCTTCTCAAGCATCTTTGCCGCCACAACACTGGGGTTTGAGCCTGATGAGCTTATATACATGTATCTTATTGTCCAGGCAACAGCGCTGGCAGGGGCATTCATCATGGCCTCCAGGATAGACATCTGGGGTCCAAAAAAAGTGGTAATTAAAACCCTGTGCCTCTGGATTATAGTTACCATAACAGCCTATTTTATACAGACAAAATTCTATTTTGTTGTGCTGGCATCTATGGCAGGTCTTGGCCTCGGCACCCTACAGGCAGCCACAAGGGCTCTGTATGCAGGCTTTATCCCCAAAGGTGAAGAGGCAAGGTATTTCGGTGTCTTTAACCTTGTAGGTAAGTCATCAGCCATCTTAGGTCCTCTTGTGTTTGGCTGGCTATCCTTTCTGTTGAAAAGCCAGAGACCTGCCATTATCTCTGTGGCCCTATTTTTTATTACAGGTCTTGCCATTATCTCTACAGTGAAAGACAACAAGGTTTCACAAAGGTCTTGAAAAACACCTTCTTATTTCATATATTGAGATAAGCTTCTGCAAGGTAAATAAAGGGGGTTTTATATGGCCATAATGGATGATATAAAAAAGAAGACCGAAGAGGGGCTAAAGACATTAAAAGAAACAGCCCAGGATATTGCCTTTAATGTGGAAAAACAGGCAAAGATAGGAAAAAGAAAGTATCTGGACATCACAAAACTCCAGAGGAGTATACAGAGGTTATATACAGAGATAGGGGAATATGTCTATGACCAGTTCACATCAGGGAGGACCCCAACCATAGATAGCCCCTTTCTCAAGGAGAGGATAAGCGCAATTACAAGATTGACTATAGAGATAAAAGAGATTGAAGAGGAGATTGAGGAGATTAAAAGGACAACTCCACCAAAACATTAATAGGAATGGGAAGATCCCTATTATTATTGGTTTACTTTTTTTACTTTTTCCCTGTCCTCTAACATCTTTCAGTTATGAAAGGGTTATATCCCTGTCCCCGCAGGTGACAGAGTCTATATTTCTTTTAGGGGCAGATAGATACCTCATAGCAGATACTGTGTTCTGTAAAAGACCTGATGATGCTGAAAAAAAGATAAAGATAGGAACGCCTTTGAGGCCTGACATAGAGAAGATAGTGTCTCTGATGCCTGATATGGTCTTTGGCTCTCAAGAGGGTAACCCGCCATGGCTTATGGATAGACTCAAAAGACTGGGCATCAAGACCCATTATTTTAAAAGGCCAAAGGGTTTTAAAGACCT
>JAOAHW010000232.1 GCA_026415015.1 Syntrophorhabdaceae bacterium | reverse complement strand
GTGGGCTCGGAGATGTGTATAAGAGACAGCCATAGCTACCCTGTTCTCACCGGCAAGACCTATGGCTGCCACATGGGCATTAGGTTGGTTTAATTCCCTTTTAATCTCCTCCTGGGTCTGTACTGCACCCATTCCATGGAGGTGGCTTGCATCCCTAATCTCCACCTTGTCATTGTGTATCCAGATATAAACCAGTTTAGGGGACTTGCCTCTTAAAATAACCTTGTCATACCCTGCATGTTTTAGCTCAGGTGCCCAGAACCCACCCATCATGGAGTATCCCATAAGCAGTGTCTGAGGTGAATATGCTGTTATGATTGTTCTGTTTGCCCCTGGCGCCGGTGTCCCGCACAAAAGACCTGAACTGAATATCAATGGGACATCAGGAGAGAATGGGTCAATCTCAGGATCAACCCTGCTCCACAGAAGTTTTGCATTTGTCCCGAGCCCGCCAAGGTAGAGTTCTGTATCCTTTGGGTCTGTCTCTACCCTTTCGATATTCCCTGTTGTCAGGTCAATCTCCAAATTATAACCTGTCTCTGCATATCTCATTTTTTTGCCCCTTTAAAAAAACTTTGCAGCATTTTTTACATGCTGCATGTTATATTGTTCCATATTTAACATAATTAACCTCTATAATTCACAATGTTAACTAAATTTACTGATTAAAAAAACAATTGTCAAGGGAAAAATGAAATAATTCACAAGCAAGACCCTTGCTGAAAAAACTTTTGACGAGATAATCTGATTGCCTGTTATTATTCATATTTTTATCTTGACATAAACTTCTCTAAAAATATAATATTAGACTTATAAAATTTTTCACAAACACAAATCTTTATCAGAGAGAGGTGGGTATGAGATTAGAGGGAAAAAATGCTGTAGTTACTGGTGGAGGCAGAGGTGTTGGCAGGGCAATCAGTCTCGCTTTTGCCCAGGAAGGCGCTAATGTGGTGGTCAATTATGCAGGAAACCAGAAGGCTGCCGATGAAGTGGTAGAGATGATAAAAGGCATGGGAAGGAAGGCAGTTGCTGTAAAAGGTGATGTGGGGATCGAGGCAGATGCCACAAACATTATTGAGACATGCGTAAAGGAATTCGGTTCCATTGATATACTTGTAAATAATGCAGGTATATCTAAACCAGCTATGCTACATAAAATGACTGTAGATGTCTGGGACCAGGTTGTAAACGTCCAGATGAGAGGTCCATGGCTCTGTATAAAGGCTGCATCTAAATATTTTATGCAGCAGAACTACGGCAGAATAGTCAATGTTACATCTGTTGCAGGTATGGTTGGTACAATAGGTCAGATAAACTATGCTGCAGCAAAGGGTGGAGTGGTAACCTTAACAAAATCAGCAGCAAGGGAACTTGCAAAATACAATGTCACCTGCAACTGTATTTCCCTCGGCATTGTTACCACAGAGATGACATCCACACTCCAGAATGATGAGAAATTAAGAGAAATCTATACAAGAAGGATACTTCTTGGTAGATATGCAGAACCAGAAGATGTTGCACCAGCCTTCGTATTTTTTGCCTCAGATGATGCCCGCTACATAACAGGTCAGGTCCTTCCTGTAGACGGCGGATACGGTATGACGTAAAAATTTGGTCGAAGGTAAGATATAAAATCCATAAGGAGGTGTTTAATGGCAGAAGTACCAAAAACAATAAAACAGTGGCAGATGGTTCAACCAACCACATTTAACAAGGAAACAAAAGAAAAGATACCAGGAAAACTTGAAATGGCAGAGATACCAGTACCTGAACTAAAAGAGGGAGAGGTTCTGGTAGAGATTGCAGGTTGCGGTGTATGCCATACAGACCTCGGCTATTTCTTTGACGGTGTCCCTACAGTAAGCAAGCCACCTCTGGCACTTGGCCATGAGATAGCAGGGACTGTTGTTGCCGGTGACCCTGCATGGATAGGCAAAGAGGTCATTGTCCCCGCTGTTATGCCATGCAGGAAGTGTATACTCTGCAAGACAGGCAGGGGTAACAGGTGTCTTGCCCAGAAGATGCCAGGAAACTCCATAGGCGTCTATGGTGGATTTGCAAGTCATATACCCGTACCAACCATTGACCTTTGTGTTGTCTCTGATAAAAAAGGCTTTGCCCTTGAGCAGCTCTCAGTTGTTGCCGATGCAGTAACAACACCATATCAGGCATGCAAAAGAGCAGACCTCCAGCCTGGTGATAATGTAATCATCATCGGCGCAACAGGTGGTGTGGGTGTTTATATGGCACAGACAGTTAAGGCCCTGGGTGCAAAGAGCGTAATAGGTATCGCAAGAAACCCTGAGAAGCTCCAGAGGGCACTCAACTATGGCTGTGATGCAGTAATAAGCACCATTGACAAAGACAACAAGACAATCGTTGGTGAGTGGAGAAACTTCTGCAAATCTAACGGCCTTGATAACACAGGCTGGAAGATCTTCGAGGTAACAGGTACAAAGGCAGGACAGGACCTTGCCCTTGATCTCTTGTCTTTTGTGGGCAAGCTCATCCTTGTGGGATTCGGTATGGCAAAGAGCGAATACATGTTCTCAAAACTCATGGCCTTTGATGCCGAAGTCATTGGAACATGGGGTTGTCTGCCTGAATACTATCCCATCGTGCTCGATATGGTCCTCTCAAGAAAGATACAGATAGAGCCTTTTGTGGAAGTAAGGCCCATGAGCACAATCGCTGCAACATTTGAGGAGATTCACAAAGCAGGTTCACCTGCAAAAAGAGTAGTGTTGAAACCGGATTTTTAATTCGGTAAAAAAACTTTTAAAGGAGGAAGACTATGGGTTTAGAATGGATGCCAAGAGAACATGGATTAAAGGATCACTCAAGACACGGGACACAGTGGTGGGGCAAGGATGCACCATGCACAGTCTATGAAAAGAAACCCTTGAAAGACCCAAAGGGTAATGTAGTACCAGGGCTTTATGTAGCATGGATAACACTGAACAACCCTGCACAGTATAACAGCTACACCACAGAGATGGTAAAGGGTGTTATCGCAGGATTTGAGAACTCATCCACAGACCGTGAGGTTGTGGCAGTTGTCTTCACAGGCACAGGCCCATTTGCATTCTGCACAGGTGGCAACACAAAAGAGTATTCCGAATATTACAGCATGAGGCCTGAGGAATATGGCGCATACATGGAACTCTTCAACAACATGGTTGACTCCATACTCATGTGCAAGAAACCGGTTATCTGCCGTGTAAATGGTATGAGGGTTGCCGGTGGCCAGGAGATAGGAACAGCATGTGACCTCACACTTGCATCTGACATTGCAGTATTCGGTCAGGCAGGTCCCCGTCATGGTTCAGCACCAGTAGGTGGCGCATCTGACTTCCTCCCTGCATACTTAAGCATTGAGGATGCCATGTGGTCATGCGTATCCTGCGAGATGTGGAGCGCCTACAAGATGTGGTGGAAAGGCTTAATTACAAAGGCATTCCCTGTACTCAAAGACGACAATGGCAACTGGGTAAGAAACCCACAGGTCATCACAGACACATTCATCAAAAACGGTGAGATCGTATACGGCGAGAACAAGACAGGTGATGAGTTCAAACAGGCCCGCGCATGGGTCCAGGAAAAACAGAAAAAAGGCGAGGTAGACTTCTCACTCATCGATGCAGAGATCGACAGGATAGTCTGGACATTTGCAAACCTCTTCCCTGGCTGCCTCATGAAATCCATCGATGGTATCAGGCAGAAAAAGAAATTCTTCTGGGATACCATGAAGAACGACCACAGGTACTGGCTGGCAGTGAATATGATGGGCGAGGCATTCATGGGCTTTGGTGCATTCAACACCAAGAAGATCACAGGTGTGGACACCATCGACTTCATCAAGAACCGTCAGCTCATTGCACAGGGCAGGCTCGTGGATGTATCCTATATGGAAGAGGTCCTCGGAAAGCCACAGGCGAAGTAAGAAAACTGATTCTCCAAGGGGGGAGAAATCCCCCCTTTTTTTATTAACACGCAAAGGTCGAGCTTTATTGACCTCTTTATTTTTTCAGGAGGTTTAAAATGGGTTATAATCTGATAGTATATGAGAAAAAGGATAAGGTAGCAAAGATTACACTTAATGTGCCTCCATCAAACTGGTTGACCATCTCCATGATGAAGGAGATAAATGATGCCCTTGGAGATGTGAAAAAAGACCCTACAATCCAGATGCTTGTATTTGACCATGCAGGTGAAAAGGCATTCTGTGATGGCGTGGATGTGGCAGACCACACAGAGGACAAGGTTGATGAGATGATAGATGTCTTCCACAGGATGTTCAGAAACCTCTCAGAGATGGACATAACAACAGTGGCAGTGGTAAATGGCCGCTCCCTTGGTGGTGGATGTGAACTCATGGCATTCTGTGATATAGTTGTGGCATCAGAGAAGGCCCGTATTGGTCAGCCTGAGATAGCAGTTGGTGTCTTTCCCCCTGTTGCCGCTGCATGGTTTCCCAAGATAATAGGGCTACAGAAGACCTATGAACTTCTCCTTACAGGCAAGGTCATAAGTGCAAAAGAGGCACAGGCAATAGGCCTTGTGACAGCAGTATTCCCTGTTGAAAATTTCAAGGAAGAGGTGGAAAAATACCTCGCAGAATTTTTAAACAAGAGTAGACCTGTTGCCATCTGGACAAAGAGGGCAATAAGGGCAGGCTTAAGCCTCGACTTCCTCCAGGCACTCAAGGCATCTGAGATCATATATCTGAAGGGCTGCATGTCCACAGATGATGCAAAAGAGGGTATCAATGCATTTATGGAGAAGAGAAAGGCTGTGTGGAAGGATAAATAGTTAGATGCTTTATGCACCAAAGGAAGAGATATATTCAAGGATAGATAGATTAAGGCAACTTATGGAGGATGCCTCGCTTGACGGGGCATTCTTCCATTATAAGGTAGACTACTATTATCTATCCGGCACCATGCAGGATGCCCTCCTTTTCGTGCCTGCAGATGATGAACCTGTACTTTTTGTCAAAAGAGAGGTATCAAGGGCAAAGAGGGAGTCACCCATTGAAAGGATTGTCTCAATCCGTTCCATCAAAGAGATTATTGACCATATAAAGCCCATGAAAAAAATAGGGCTTCAACTCGATGTTATACCGTATAATGATGTGATAAAATTCAAAGAGATTATAGGCAATGTAGATCTAATCAACTGCTCTCCCCTCACAAGGGAATTAAGAAAGGTAAAGTCTCCCTTTGAGCTAACCTTAATAAATAGGGCTGCTGCCATCCAAAAAATGGTCTATGAGTTTGTCCCGAAGGTCCTTGAAGAGGGGATGACAGAGATTGAGTTGGGTGGCATTCTTGAGGCATATGCAAAGGCATTAGGACACGAGGGGCTCCTCAGGGTAAGGTCCCTAAACTATGAGGCATATACCTGGCATATCTTAAGTGGCAGAACAGGTAGCATTGTGAGCCAGTCTGATTCACCTATGGGTGGATTGGGTCTTTCGCCTGCCTTCCCTGTGGGCGCCAGTATGAAAAAAATAAAAAGGAATGAGCCTATACTTATTGATTTCGGTATATGCTATCACGGGTATCAGGCAGACCAGACAAGGATGTTTGCCATAGGCTCCATGCCAAAGCTATTCTCAGATGGATATGAGGCCTGCAGGGAGATCCATTACAGGGTTCTTGATAAGGCCTTAGAGGGCTTAGCAAGCAGGGAACTCTTTGAATACTCAAAAAAGATTGCCGATAAACTCGGTTATGGTGACTATTATCTTGGTTACAAACCCCACAAGGTGAGGTTCCTTGCACACGGGATAGGCATAGAACTATCTGAACTACCATTTATTGCCGCAACCCATGACTACCAAATAAACAATGGTGCGGTATTTGCCATTGAACCAAAGATGGTCTTCCCAAAACAGGGCTCATGTGGGATAGAAAACACTGTCCATATAGAAAACGGCAGATATAAAATCCTCACTGATACTGATGAGCGTATCATTATAGTATGAAGGTCCTTTTTTCTACAGGATGCATATACTACCTACCCATAAAAGAGATATTCATCCTTGCAAAAGAGGCAGGCTATGATGGCTGCGACCTTGTTATAGACAGACACTTTAATAGGCCTGATTACCTTGATATCGTAAAGGAGTGCTGTCAGATATTACCTGTGTACTCCATCCATGCACCCTTTCTCAAGATAGATGCCTGGGGCAGCAAGACCAATGCCATTGTCCAGACAGTAAGGATTGCCCAGGAATTAAATGCAGGTCTTATAAATTTCCATCCCCCTTCATGGTTTTCAGCAGAGTTAGTTTTTTTCAGGTCATTCAGGAAGATAGAGGATTTTCAGAGGTCCCTTGGGGCAGAGGGGATAAGGCTCACTATAGAAAACATGCCCCTTGTGGGTAAAAAACTCATGCTCACCCCTTATATACTCAATGATTACAGAGACCTGATAGAGTATGGATTGAAGAGAAACCTTGATTTTACCTTTGACACCACCCACCTTGGGACCTTTGGCATAGACCCTATTGTGGGTTTTTTGAGTTTCTTTAAAACTGGCAGGCTTAAAAATATCCATATAAGCGATTACACTGATACAGAGAGCCACCTATTCCTCGGCAGGGGAAACATGCCTGTTGCCAGGCTATTAAATACCATGAGGAGGCTGGGATACGATGAGATGGTTACCCTTGAGGTATCCCCTGAGGAGCTGCCAAGGGCGAGGCAATGGATGGTGAAGATGATGAGATATCAGCTCTCCCTCATTAGATTACACCTCGGTATAGACCATTATGAGTAAAAAAACTGTATTTATCTGCCAGAACTGTGGTTATGAGGCATACAAGTGGATGGGCAGATGTCCAAGGTGTTCTAACTGGGATACTTTAGAAGAGGTCAAGCAGGAAAAAGAAAAGCCAGCCCCTGTAGAGATACCTGTTATCATCACAGATGAGGATATACCTGATGAGAGGGTAGTCTTGGGTATTGATGAGATGGATAGGGTCTTAGGCGGTGGTATGACAAAGGGCTCTTCCATACTCTTAGGTGGTGACCCAGGCATTGGTAAGACAACCCTCTGCTTTGAGATTGCCTCAAGGTTGATTGAGCTTGGCCTTAATGCCCTCTATGTATCAGGGGAGGAGTCTATAAAACAGCTATCAGCAAGAAAAAAAAGACTAAACCTAAAAAACCCCTTTCCCATACTTGCCACAAACAGGCTTGATGACATACTGACTGCCATGGCTGCAAAAAGATATGACCTCATCATCATTGACTCTATCCAGTCCATATACAATACAAGGCTTTCCATGATGCCTGGTAGCACAAGCCAGATAAGGGATGTATCTTCAAGGCTCATCATGGAGATGAAGGCAAGCGATACCACCCATATCTTTATAGGTCATGTGACAAAAGAAGGGGTAATTGCTGGGCCAAAGATCCTTGAGCACATGGTAGACACAGTCCTTTATTTTGAGGGCGATAAGATGCTCCCATACAGGATGTTAAGGGTCACAAAGAACAGGTTCGGACCTGTAGATGAGGTGGGGATATTCCAGATGAAGGCCCAGGGGCTTGTAAGTGTTGAAAACCCTTCAGAGTTTTTTATCTCAGAGCGGGGGAGTATGGGTAAGGGTAGCACCCTGTTTCCATATGTGACAGGCACAAGACCTATTATGCTTGAGGTCCAGGCAATAACACCAAAGACCAGCTTTTCCATACCGAGGAGGCTGTCACTGGGTTATGATTTAAACAGACTCTTTATAATACTCGCTGTCCTTGAAAAGACAACTGGTAAGCCTTTCTTTGATAGGGATGTATATGTAAATATCACAGGCGGGATAAAGGCCTCTGAACCAGGTGTAGACCTCGCTGTTGGGG
>JAOAHW010000209.1 GCA_026415015.1 Syntrophorhabdaceae bacterium | reverse complement strand
AGATGTGTATAAGAGACAGGAACAGGCCTTTCTATCACAGGTCTTGTTATACCACGCCTGATAGTCATGTATGGCACAGATGGTTGGAGGTATACCTGGTATCTTCTTGGGATAATAGTCTTTGTATTTTCTTTTGTATGCTATGCCCTCTTAAGGGATACACCAGGGGAGAAAGGCTTGACCATATATGGAGGTAATGGTCAGCCCGCTGAAGGCAATGAAAAGATATCATTATTTTCCACATGGAAGATACTTTTAAATGAAAAGGAGATATGGAAGCTCGGATTAGTATATTTTATGTATGGATTCTCATATATCATCTATCTTACATTTATCATAGCATTTCTCACCAAAGAGATCGGTCTATCTGATTCCTCAGCAGGTCATTTATTTGCGATTCTGGGATTCTGTGCCATTTTCTGTGGTGTTATATGGGGTGGTTTATCTGATATAGTTGGCAGGAGATATGCCTCCATGGGTGCATATCTTGTCCTTGCCATCTCATGTCTTTTTCTTATTATTACAAAATCGATCCCCCTGTTCTATATATCAGCTATTCTATTTGGTCTCACTGCCTTTTCTATACCGGTAATTATGGCTGCCGCAGCAGGAGATGCAATAGGGGCGAGGCTTGCACCTGCTGCCCTTGGTTTTATAACACTTTTTTTTGGAATTGGTCAGGCATTAGGTCCTTTTATAGCGGGCTGGCTAAAGGATATAACCGGATCATTCAAATATCCCTTTGCATTATCTACATGTGTAGCAGTAATCGGGGCTATGACATCCCTGATGATGAGAAAAAAAGAGAGGTGATAAAGATATGGATACAGAGGTCAAAGGTTCATTTTTACAGTATAAGGCATTGTTTATGCCTGATTCTATTGTTATAGTGGGTGCCAGCGAGGACACAAACAAACCAGGTGGAAAAATCTTAAAAAATATAATTGACCATAGATATGAAGGTAGACTTATGGTTGTAAACCCTAAAGGCAATAAGGTATTGGGCATTGACTCTTATCCTTCACTCAAAGAACTCCCAGAGATACCAGAACTTGCCATTATTGTGGTTCCAGCAAAGGCAGTTATAGCAGTTTTTGAGGAGATGGCAGAGATAGGGGTCAAGGCAGTGATAATTATATCTGCAGGCTTTGGGGAAAAAGATAAAGAGGGAAAGAAAAAAGAGGCGCATCTTTTAAAAATTGCAAATGAAAATGGAATAATAATGATAGGTCCTAATTGCTCTGGTTTTATGACCCCTTACTATAGCGGTAAGTTTGCAGGTATTATGCCTGAAACAAAACCTGGAGCAATAGACCTGATAAGTGGTTCGGGTGCATTTGTAGACCTTGTTATGGAACAGGCGGTAAGCAGAGGGTTATCATTCTCTAATGTTGTAAATGTAGGCAATTCTGTTCAGATTGGTATTGAGGATCTTATTGGACTCTATGGGGAACACTATGAAATAGGTGGTGCACCTATTTTGAT
Organism: Syntrophorhabdaceae bacterium; assembly: GCA_026415015.1. Lineage (GTDB taxonomy): Bacteria > Desulfobacterota > Syntrophorhabdia > Syntrophorhabdales > Syntrophorhabdaceae > DTOV01. The sequence continues at coordinate 32,681 of JAOAHW010000209.1, read as the reverse complement.
GATGTATATAGAATCCCTTAAGAAACCCCGAGAGTTTCTCAGCCATACAAAGAGACTCGTTGAAAAAGGTTGTTCAATCATTGCAATAAAATCAGGGGCCACAGATGCAGGTGTCAGGGCAGCCATAAGTCATACAGGGGCTATGGCAAATAATGATACAGTAGTAGACACCTTATTTAAAAAGGCAGGGATAATAAGGGCAGAAAGCAAGATAGAGATGATTGATATTGCCTGTGTTTTAAAGGCGATAAGAGGTAAGTTTAAAGGGAACCATGTATGCGTTATAACAGACGCAGGTGGACCAGGGGTTATAATAACTGATGAGTTAGAGAGGCAGGGATTTAAAGTCCCTGTCTTGAGAGAAGATACGCAAAATATTATAGGAAAAATACTTCCCCCTGAATGTTCAGTGCTTAATCCTATTGACTGTTTTCCTTCAAGGACAGCAACACAGATAAAAGAGATATTGAAGATTTTAAATGAAGAAGAAAAAGACAACATAGATGTAATAGTTGTTATGATTGCAAATCCAGGCTTTTTTGATAATAAAAAAATATACGATGAGATAGCAATAGCGATAAAATACAGCACAATCCCTATAATACCTGTTTTTAGCTCAGTCACAACATGTCATAGACCTTTGATGGAGTTTGCCTCACAAGGCAATTTTTATTTTTTCGATGAGGTGAATCTTGCAAAGGCAATGGGAAAGGTTTTGAGAAAACCAAAGATCTATAAAAAATCAAATGAGGTTTTCCATTATGATAAAAATGCTGTAAAAGATATTATAGACAAAAGAGGTATATTATCTTTTTCTGATGTCTCAAAGATATTAGGCTATTTACGATTTAAAATGCCATTACAGGTTTACATGACTTCTAAAAAAGATGTTTACTCAGCTTGTGAAAAAATTGGTTTTCCTATGGTTATGAAGGCAATTGGACCAATCCATAAAACAGAAACAAATGGGGTGAGGGTAGGGATAGACTCACAGGAAAAGGCCTTGAGCATCTGGGAGGAATTGATAAAGATTGAAGGAGCTATTGCAGTTCTGGCTCAGCAGCTTGTTGTAGGAAATGAGATAATAATAGGCTGTAAACGTGATGATACCTCAGGACACCTTATTATGTTCGGTCTTGGTGGGATATATACAGAAGCATTAAAGGATATGGTCTTTAATATGGCTCCATTAACAAAGGAAGAGGCATACGATATGATCACGAATATAAGAGGATTTTCCCTTATTAAAGGGATAAGGGGTCAAAAAGGTATGTCCATAGAAATCCTTACCGATTATCTGGTGAGGATAGGGAGGTTAGTCGAAGATTTTCCAGATATATCAGAGATAGACATAAATCCAATAAAAGGTGAAGGCGATGATCTATATGCAGTAGATGCAAGGATAGTAATCTCACCTCAATAATTTTAGAGCTGCTTTTATGTCTTTGCATGTTGGCTCATCCATATGAAGAGTAGTCCTTTTCTTTCCTATGTCATTTAGATAATGGGCATCTGAAAATGTTACAAAGGGGATGTCTTTTCTAATAATAAAAGGTAAGACATCTGGTATATTTTCACTTTTTTTTATCTCAAGTGCATCAAAAGGGATATTATCTGGTATAAAACCAAGCTGGCTTATTATACTGAATGTGGTGCTATCGATATGGGATGGTATTGCAATCCCTCCATGGGCCTTGATCCATTCTACTGCGTCCTCTATGGTTATCTGTGAGGAATTGAGAAGCATTCTGTCTTCAAAGCGTATTATCTCGTCATTTTCATCCACCACAACCTGGTCACCAAAATAGTTTACATCATTTTTAATATGGGGCAGGAGAGAGTAGACCTTTTTTTGAAGTTCCATGGCAGTATGATAATCATCGAATATAGCCAAAAGATGGATCTCCTCCTGGGTCTGGAGCTCCATACCAAATAGAACAGTAAGGCCTATTTTTTTTCCTATTTCATGGGCAAAGATGGAGTTTTCAGTCATATTGTGGTCTGTTATAGCTATGATATGGAGACCCACTTCTTTAGCTTTCAAAACAATATTCTTTGGTGACATATCAAGGCTTGCACATGGTGAGAGTGTAGAGTGTATATGGAGGTCACAGGAAAACCATGACACCTTACATACCTTTTTTCAAGGCATTATATATAAGACCTGCAATCTCAAAGGCAGAGCGGCTGTCTCTTAAGATTGCTATATTCTCCTCTTTTGCCTTTTCGATTACATCTTTATCGAGCTGGAGATTCCTGGGTATTATAATGGCAGCCACATCCTTAAGTTTTGCTACTCCGAGTATATTAATATGTCTCTGGATTGTTATCCACACAGAATCCATCTCTATGTTTGCAATCACATCAGAGAGAAGATCAGATACATACCCTGACTTTATCTCCCTTTTAAGATTTATATCCCCTGTTAAAATCTCAAATCCAAGGCTATCTGCCAATTCACCGAGAGTCATATCATCACCTCAATTTTTATTTGTCCCCTGTCTTTTTAGAAGAATCAGCCATAACAGGGGGGACTATCCTTGCCAGATCAAGAATCTCCTCTGCCAGGGTTTTAACCTTTTCCCTCAGTTTTATGACACAGTCTGTTTCAAAGGCTATGCCCCTTATTATATCCTCTGCCAGGGCCCTACAGCTTGGCGAGCCACAGGCACCGCAATCAAGTCCTGGGAGTTCATTTGTAATCTTGTCAAGGCGCTCCATCTTCATTATTGCTATTGACATATCCTCATCAAGATGCATAATTGTCTTGGGCTGTACTGGTTCTGTAGATACATAGTGACCTTGGGTGTAAAACCTATGGAGCTCCTCATCTGTATAATAAGACGGTCTTGATCCACACTTTTTTATAAGCTCCCTTAGCCTTACCCTCCCAACAAAGAGATTGTGTATATTTAACGGGCCACCAACGCAGCCACCTATACATGCCTGAAGCTCTATAAAATCAACATTTTTTAACTCACCTCTCTCTATCTCTTCAAGGAGGCTTATAACATTGTGGATACCACTTACTGCAAGCGTTGTGCTGGCATCCACGTTTTTGGATTCTCCAGTTACATACCCCCATGCCATCCCGAGCTTTGTAGCCTTCTGAAGTGTTGAAGACACTTTCTGTGTCTTTTCCTTGATAATATATTTTATTATATCCTTGTAGATGAGTTGCACACCTATAACACCGTTTACTGCAGAGTGTTTTGTGGTCATGGGATTTCTCATCTCTGTCACCTTGGCAGGGCATGGTGATATGAAAAAGGCGCCTATGTCTTCATAATCTATGCCTGTCTTTTTCACTGCCTCTTCCTTAGCCAGCCTTGCTGCCACCTCCATAGGTGTAAGGATAGGGGCAATCTGCTCAAGGAGGTCAGGAAATTTTATCTGCACAAGCCTAAGCACTGCAGGACAGGCGGATGAGAAGATAGGTCTTTTTATCTTACTGTCCTTTATATATTGATGCACCAAATATCCTACAATCTCGGCAGCAAGGGCAACCTCAAAGACTTCATCAAAACCTATGCTCAATAGTCCATGGAGCACGCAATCTGCATTCTCTAATTCCTTAAACTGACCGAAAAAGGATGGTGCAGGCAGTGCTATCCTGTATTTGTATTCAGATAATATGTCAAGTGTATCTGTTACTGCAATCTTAGCATGATTGGGACAGCACCTTATGCACTCACCGCAGTCTATACACCTCTCCTGCATAATAGTAGCCTTACCGTCATGGACACGTATGGCCTCCATAGGACACTTTTTTATACAGTTTGTGCATCCCTTGCATTTTTCAAAGTCAAGTGTTACAGAATGAAAATATTCAGTCATATCTATTCTACCTATTCTTTTATACTTTATTATTCAGGCAAATCTTTGCCTTTAATGTAGTTCCAACACCGACCTTTGTGTCTATATCGAGCTCATCGGAACATTGTTTTATGTTCGGCAGACCCATACCAGCACCAAAACCCATCTCCCTCACCTCATGGGAGGCTGTAGAATAACCCTCCTTCATGGCCAGTTCAATATCTGGTATGCCTGGGCCTTTATCCTCTGTTATTATGGATATGACCTCAGGGTCTATATAGACCTTGAGAGTCCCATGATTGGCGTGGATTGCCACATTCATGGCAGCCTCATAGATGATTATGGCTGTTCTTTTTATAATCTCCTGTTTCATGCCAAGTTGCTGAAGTGTCTTTTTTACCCTTGATGCAGATTCACCAGCAATGAAGAAGTCCTTTTCCCCTATCTTGAATTCCAGTGTTATATGTGGTGTGAATCTAAAACTGTCATTCAACATAGTCTTTACCAATTAATCATATTCTTCAAGGTTACCCCTTATTCCGTTCATATAAAGTAGCCCGCAGCACTCAAAGATCAATTTTTTTGTTGTCATGAGGGGTAGACCACTCTGTTCACTTTTTTTAATCACATTTACATCAGGCCTTTTACCTGCCACAAAGACCACAGCAAGGGCATCCATTACCTGAGCAGCATGTAGTATATGGGCATTGGTAAGGGATGTAACAAGGAGTGTGTTTGACTGGACATGGAGTAACATCTCGCTTATCAGGTCACAGGCAAAGCATGTTGTTACCTCACGGTCAAGGAGGTCCTCACAGCATAAAACCTCAGCATCAAGTATCTCTTTAACATCTCTTAGATTCATAGCTATTATAATCCACACCCATTTAATTTTATCCCCATAGAATAGATACCCCTTGATCTGATATTTGCTCCTATACCGTTTAAACCTATAGTTTGAAGGAAATGAAAAAAAACTTTTAAAGGTCTTGTATGGAATAAAAATGAATCCTGTTCCCCAGTAATCTTCACCTGTTTCATATATTAGAATATTTTCATTATTAAGTCAATTTTATGAATAAAAGAACCTTTCCAAAGGTCTGATGATCAGGCAAAAAGGTCAATAAATCTAAACCTATCCACATCAAACAGACCTCTGTCAGTAATCTTAAGTCTAGGTATGACAGGTAGTGACATAAAGGAAAGGGTCATAAATGGCGAATTGAGGCTTGTGCCAATTTGTTTTGCAAGCCTGTCAAGGTTTTTGTATGTCCTGGCCACCTCATAACCATCTCCATCTGACATAAGCCCTGCTACAGGCAAAGGCATAACCATTTGTATATTCCCTACAGCTACAGCAAGCCCGCCTTTTTTTTCAATGATTAGGTTTACAGCACTGCATATGTCTTCATCATCTGTACCCACTACTACTATATTGTGTGAGTCATGGGCGATGGACGAGGCAATAGCACCTTTTTTCAGGCCGAAATTCTTGATAAAGGCCATTGCAGGTCTTTCATTACTGTAACGGTTTATTACTGCAATCTTTAATATATCCCTTTCTCTGTCTGCCTTAAAGCATCCGTCAGTTGGTCTAAGTGTTGTCTTGGACCAGCCTGTTATGATCTGTCCATCTATGGCCTCTATAATATTTGTCTTTTTGTCTTGATTGCCGTATAAAATGAAATCTAAGGGAGATTTTATTTGTGTCCCAAATCTGTTTATGTGTCTTGCAGGTATATGTTCTATCAAAGGGCTGCCTTCTTCTGCCACAACCCTACCATTTATATATGTCCTTAAAATATTAAAGTCTTGCAGGCTATCCACCTCAATAAAATCAGCAGGGTCACTATCTCTTAGAAGACCTACTTCAAGTCCATAGTGAAAAACAGGATTTACACACGCACACCACAGCACCTTCATTAGGTCTATCCCAGAAAGCACCGCCCTCTTTACAAGGGAGTTTATGTGTCCCTCTACGAGGTCATCAGGGTGTTTATCATCGCTGCAAAACATACAATTGTGGGGATATTTTGATATAAGAGTGCTTAGTGTATCGAAGTTTTTTGCAGCAGATCCCTCTCTTATTATGACCTTCATGCCAAGATTAATCTTTTCCTCGGCCTCATCATATCCAAAGGTCTCATGGTCGGTTGTTATACCTGCCTCTATATATCTTTTGAGGGCATCACCCCTGAGACCAGGGGCATGTCCATCTATTGGTTTTTTAAATCTTTTAGCAAGGGTGATCTTATCCATCACCTGTGGGTCATGGTTTATAACCCCAGGGAAGTTCATCATCTCGCTTAAGTATTTAATCTCGGGATTTTTAAGGAGTGTCTCCAGCGCTGATATATCAATTTTAGCACCAGTTGTCTCAAAATCTGTAGCTGGGACGCATGAGGGTGCACCGAAATGAAACTTAAAAGGTACCTGTCTTCCATTGTCTATCATAAAGTAGACACCGTCTATGCCCAGGACATTTGCTATCTCGTGGGGGTCAGAGACAGTGGCTATTGTGCCGTGGACTGTGGCAATTCGAGCAAATTCAGAGGGACAGAGCATGGAACTCTCTATGTGGCAGTGGGCATCTATAAAACCAGGGAGGATGTATGTGTTGTATCTACTGCTTTCCCTGAATATGCCTTTTATGGCCCTGTCTTTTATCTCTATTGTGCCAGGATATACCTCGTTATTCAGGATATCAACTATATTGCCAGAGACCCTCATGGTAAAAAAGATAGGCCCTCTGTCCAGGCAGCTTAAGTCTTTATGATTTTGGTTTCGTTATAAGCCCTCATGTATGCATTTATGTTTCTCTGGGCTATAACGCCAAATCTCTCCCTTACCGGTTCTTCAAGGAGTTCTATATTTATAATATTAGATGCCTTTACAAGGGCACCGAGCATGGTGGTATTTGTTATAGGCACCCCGAGTTCCTCTTTGGCTATGTGTGTTGCGTCAACAACAGCGATATTGCATCCTGGAAAGAGGTTTTTTAGCTCATCTTCAGATTTACTGGTATTTATTATTATGAACCCGTCTTTTTTCAGTCCTTCAGAGGGATTAACAACACCAAGGAGGGTCGCATCGAGAATAACAACATTATTGGGGTGATATACCTTTGCCCTGAGCTTGATGGGCCTATCAGAGACCCTTAAAAATGCTTGAACTGGTGCCCCTCTTCTCTCAGGGCCAAAACTAGGGAACGCCTGGGCATACATATTACCCTTTATTGCTGCCTGTGCCACAAGCTCTGCTGATGTTACTGCACCCTGGCCACCTCTTCCATGAAACCTTACTTCTATCATCAAAGTTCTCCTTTATAAGATTATTTTTTTATTCTCCATTCAGTGCCTTTTGGGGTATCCTGTAATAGTATACCCTTTCCAATAAGCATCTCTCTTATGCTATCAGCCTTTTTAAAATCCCTATTCTTCCTTGCCTCTACCCTCTCCTCTATGGCCTTATTTAATTCTGCAAGACTAAAGCCAATGCGGTTAAGGTGTCTTGTTTTTTCATTCTCGTCATATATATGCCATTTATCCTTGAGGATGCCGAGGATTTGGGAGAGATAGAGGAGGGTATTTTTTGTGTATAAAACAAAGGGGAGACCACTTTCATCCTGGGTGTCCATTAACCTGTTTAGTATCCTGGACAACTCAAATATGCACGAAAGGGCTAAAGCTGTATTGAAATCATCGTCCATGGCCTCATAAAACCTATTTTTAACAACATCTGCCTCAGAAAAGACCATGGGTTGTGCATTTTTCTGACTCTCCAGTTCATCTGCCCTCTCTACAGTATGATATAGTCTGTATAGGGCGCTATTACTGTCATCTATGGATTTTTCATTATAGTCTACAGGGCTCCTGTAATGGTTGGAGAGAAAAAAGAGCCTCAGGGTCTCAGGGTGATATTCTCTAATAAAATCCTTTATAAGCAGGATATTACCTAATGATTTTGACATCTTTTCTTTTTCTATATTCACAAATCCATTGTGTATCCAGTAGTTTACAAATCTTTTAAGGGTCGCTGCTTCTGTCTGGGCGCGTTCATTTTCATGATGGGGGAATATGAGATCCTTACCTCCACCGTGGATATCAAAGGGGTTTCCAAGGTATTTTGTGCTCATGGCAGAGCATTCTATATGCCAGCCAGGTCTTCCTCTTCCAAATGGTGCATCCCACCAGGGTTCACCTTCTTTTGATGACTTCCAAAGGGCAAAATCAAGGGGATTTTTCTTTTTTTCATTTATGTCTACCCTTGCCCCTGCCATCATCTCATCAATGGACCTCTTTGACAGCTCACCATATCCTTTAAAGCTTTCAACACTAAAATATACATCGCCATCCATTATGTATGCATTACCATTTTTGAGAAGTGTCTCCACAAGTCTTATCATATCATCTATATGTTCTGTTGCCCTTGGCTCGTATGTGGGTCTTAAGATATTCAGGCTGTCCATATCTTCATAAAATGAGCCAATATACTTCTCTGACACCTCCCTCCATGATATACCCTCTTCTATGGATCTCTTTATAATCTTGTCATCTATGTCTGTAAAGTTTTTAACAGATGTTACCTCATAACCCCTCTCCAGTAGATATCTAATTATTACATCGAAGACTATGGCGCTTCTTGCATGACCAATATGGCAGTGGTCGTATACAGTGACACCGCATACATATATCCCTACAGAGCTATCCTTGATAGGTTTAAATGGCTCTTTCTTTCCTGTGAAAGTGTTGAATATATTTATGTCCATGGCATGTATTTTTATCATATTGTAGGTTTATATGTCAAAATTTAAAAGCTCATAGACTTGATAATCTTTTTTTCTTTTAATCTGTAAGGTGGTTTACACTCCTCTGAAATTTTGCAGACCTCATCCCTTGGGCTTACAGGAGGTGTACATTTTTCAGGATAAAAATATAGGAACCTTGTAACTGTATATTGGTTTATAAGGGGTTTATAGACATGCTGATAGTGGTCAAGATAGCCCTTTACACCGTCATCATCTCCATAATCCCAGTTATCCCAGATTATCTCTGTAAAATAATCAGGGGTGTTGTTTTTGTTCATGTCCGGTCCAAAGTATGCCCCGTGATTACAGCCCTCACGAAAGCGACATTCACCTATCCTGACACCTGAGATGAGCTCTTCTTTTCCTTTCGGGTTAAAGTACATAAGGGCGAATCTCCATCGAGGAAATATATAGCCCATGCCAAGCCAGTCAATAGTCCACCATAATTCAAGCCTTTCACCTGAATCAGCCATCATTATTAGTTTGGTTCCAGGTGGCGTAAAAAAATTTAACTGGTCATAGCTGATAGCGCATCTTAACATGGGTGACCCCTTGTTTTTTTCATCCACTACAGGCCTACAATCTATATATTTTTCATCCGGTTTTAGTAATCCCCTGTGTTTCTCATTAATACCTGCACATGAGACAAGGACAATACAAACAGAGATGCAAAATATTTTTAATAATGTATTAGACCTCATGTTATATATCCTGCAAAATAAAGACCGGATTGATTGAATATCCCTCTTTATGGAGTGTCAACAATTACCAATGCCTTGGTAGTTAATCCCTGTTTCAATTTCTTTGGGCAATATTTTACTATCACTATTTGATATTAAGCTGCAAGAGCCTCTGATTTATGAGTTTCGCAGTATTTTTCAGGTGCTGTATCATCATGGGCAGTTTTTCATCTTTGATAGACCTTGAAAATCCAACTATACATATTGCCCCTGCAGGTGTGCCATCGCTATAATATAAAAGTGTTGCCAGCGCCCTTACACCCCTTAGATACTCCTCAAGGTCAAGGCTATAGCCCAATTTTCTTGTTTTTTCTATCTCCTCTAAAAATTTATCTATGTCTGTAATGCTGTTCTCTGTATATTTTGGCAGGCCCTTCCTCGAAAGAAAATCCCTTATATCGTCATTTTTCATGGGTGATAGGAATATCTTGCATAGAACAGATGCTGTGATGGGCATCTTTGTTCCAACAGGAGATGAGATCTTCACAGCTTTTCTCGCCTCAATAACATCGAGGGTTTCAATATTGTCTTCTTCTCTTATGCATAGAAAGACTGTCTCATCTACATAATCCACAAGCCTTTCAAGAAATGGCCTTGCAATGTTTGAGAGTTCCCCACCCTTAAAAACCTTCTTTGACAACTCAAAAAGCCCTGGACCTATAAGGTATTTTTTGTTGGAGTTGTCCTTTATTATTAGGTTTTCATCCTCAAGTGCCTTGAGGATACCAAAGACTGTGCTTTTGCTTATGGAAAGGCGTTTTGATATATCTGTTACGCCGAGGAGGTTATAGTCCTCTACCATCAATTTTATAATCTCAAAGGCCTTTTTTATAATAGGTGCATTATACATAATTCACTATGATGAACTTTATATAATGAATAGCATGATTTGTCAATGTTTATTTGATGTTGAATTTATAGATACTAAATTACGATAGTGAACAGAGACAATATTTCATTTTTCCCTTGTGAGGATTGGCTGTTATTGATAAAATATTTCTTCTTTATAAAAAATGAGGTGAAGGATTATGATTAGGGCTAAACTATGGTTCAGGTGTGCGGCCATGCATGACCCTGTTACACCTATGGTTGTTCAGCCAGCCCTTGTGGGTTGGGAGGCAAAGAAAAGAAAGGTGGACCTCACCATAGAGAGGGCCTTTAATGGTGAGGAGCTTGTAAAGCGGATGAAGGGATGGATTACTGTAGACCCGATAAAGGTCACCGAGATTGTGAAAAAGTATGGTAGGCTCAAGGTCTTGGACGACAGGGAGCTCGTCATAGAGTTCGATAAAAAAGATGACCTTGAAGGGCTCGAAAAAGAGCTTGCCGATACCTTTGGCAAAGAGGTGGATCTAGAGCCTATCAAAAAGTGATTTAAGTTAGTTTTAAGGATAAAAGGAAATAGATGAAATATAAGACAGCCAGGATAGGAAGGGTATTTGTACTCCAGTTTGATGATGGCGATCCAGTACTCGAACATATTATAGACATTGTAAAAAAAGAAGATATAAAGGCAGGCATCCTCTATCTTGTAGGTGGTATAAAAAAGGCAGATATTGTTGTTGGTCCTGAAAGGGATGAGCTGCCACCTGAACCTGTATGGCGTAGGCTCACAGAAAGCCATGAGACCCTTGGGATTGGTACTATATTCTGGCATAAAGATGAACCTATTATACATCTCCACGGTGCATACGGTAAAAAAGACAGCACAAGGGTAGGCTGTCTGAGAGGGTCAGCAGATACATTCATCATATTAGAGGGGATTATCCTTGAACTTGATGGAATAGACGCTTCAAGAGAACCTGATCCTGTATCAGGGTTTAAGCTCCTTAGCCTTTAATTATATTACCTTTATTTTTCAAAAGATATAAATACCTTAATGTTGATTATCATTGACTATATGTGATTTTTCTATTATCTTATTGGCTGTATGTTCGAAAGGTTACAGGAGAGATTAGAGACAACATTTAAAAAACTAAGGGGCTATGGCAAGCTCTCTGAAGATAATATAAAGGATTCCCTAAGGGAGGTTAGGGTTGCCCTCCTTGAGGCAGACGTCAACTATAAGGTTGTTAAAGATTTTCTCGACAAAATAAAAGAAAAGGCTCTCGGGGCAGAGGTCTTAACAAGCATAACACCGGGCCAGCAGTTTATAAAGATAGTGTATGATGAACTCTGCGAGCTTTTAGGCAGGGTGAATGTCCCTGTTGATGTAGGTGGTTCACCACCTGTTGCTGTGCTTTTGGCCGGGCTTCAAGGTTCTGGTAAGACTACCACAGCAGGGAAGCTTGCCTTATTCTTAAGAAAAAAAGGTAGAAAACCACTACTTGTCCCCACTGATATATATAGGCCTGCTGCTATTGAGCAATTGACGAAGATAGGTAATCAGATAGGTATAAGCACATTCCCTGTAAAGGACATTAAAAACCCTGTTGTCCTCTGCACAGAGGCAAAGGCCTATGCCATGAAAAACGGATTTGATATTGTCATTGTTGATACAGCAGGTAGGCTCCATATAAATGATGAGATGGTTGAGGAGCTCATAAACCAGAAAAAGGTCCTTAACCCTAAGGAGACCCTCCTTGTCATAGACTCCATGACAGGTCAGGATGCCGTGGGTATTGCAAAGACATTCCATGAGAGGCTTGGTATAGATGGTGTAATACTGACCAAGCTCGATGGAGATACCAGAGGTGGTGCAGCACTCTCCATAAGGGCTGTAACAGGAAGACCCATAAAACTCATAGGCATTGGCGAAAAACTCGATGCCCTTGAACCCTTCCATCCTGAGAGGATGGCATCCCGTATCCTCGGTATGGGTGATGTGGTATCCCTTGTGGAAAAGGCCCAGGAGGTCTTTGATGAGAAAAAGGCAAGGGAGCTTGAAAAGAGGATAAGGAAGGATGAGTTTACCCTTGAGGATTTCAGGGACCAGATAAAACAGATGAAAAAACTCGGCTCACTGGAATCCATAATTAGTATGTTTCCAGGTCTAAACAAATTAAAGGGTGCTATAGATTTTCAGGCAGCGGAAAAGGATATTAAAAAGATAGAGGCTATTATCAACTCCATGACAAAAAAAGAGAGGCTCTATCCCCATATAATAGACGGGAGCAGGAGGCTCAGGATATCAAAAGGTAGCGGGACAAAGGTGCAGGATGTGAATGACCTGCTTAAAAAATATGCAGAGACAAAGAAGATGATAAAGAAATTCGCAAAAGGTGGAATGAAAGGTCTACCAAAACAATTATTATTCCGATAGGAGGTGGCATATTGGCTGTTAAGTTCAGATTATCACGTTACGGGACTAAGAAGAAACCTTTTTACAGGATTGTTGTGGCAGAGAGCATCTATCCGAGAGATGGCAGGTTTATAGAGAATGTGGGGACCTATGATCCGTTAAGAGAGCCAGCCCAGATAACCCTCGACAGGGAAAAGATAAAGGCATGGTATAAAAAAGGGGCTAAGCCCACAAAAACTGTAGAAAACATCTTTAAGAAAGAAGGGGTCTTAAAAGAATTAACACAATAATATCCGGAGGTGGGAGATGTTAAGAGACTTAATCGAGTTCATTGCAAAGGCATTGGTAGACAATCCAGATCAGGTGAAGGTTGCTGAGATCGAGGGAGAGAAGACATCAGTAATTGAATTAAATGTAGCCAAGGATGACCTTGGCAAGGTAATTGGAAAGCAGGGCAGGACTGCAAGGGCTATGAGGACCATCCTCAGTGCAGCCTCAACTAAGGCAAAGAAAAGGGCAGTGCTTGAAATAATTGAATAATGAAATGCGTCTCCATTGGAAGGGTAATATCCACCCATGGTTTAAAGGGAGAGGTAAAGTTCTGGTATTATAACGAGGAAAGGGAGGGATTAAATAGATACAATAATTTCCTCGTAAGGCAAAGGGATGAGTGGATAGAGCTAAAACCAGAGCGTATCAGATTCCAGAAAGATATTTTTTATATTAAATTTTTTGGTTACGATGGATTAGAGAAGGTCACTCCCTTTATAAACAAAGAGTTGTTTGTAAAGGAAGAAGACCTTCCGGGCCTTGGACCAGATGAGTACTATGACTATCAACTTATTGGCCTTGATGTAGTAAACAAGTCTGGCGAACTACTCGGGAAGGTTGATTATATAATGCACACAAAGGCAAACGATGTCATTGTGGTAAAAGGGGATAGAGAGATACTAATACCCATGATAGACACATTCGTAATATCTATCGATATTGAGCGCTCTATAATAAATGTCAAGGGAGATGATCTCCTTGCATGATCTTTACAGTTCTTACCCTATTTCCAAAGTTCTTTGAATCACCCTTAAATGAGAGTATTATAAAAAAGGCAACAGATAACAAGATCTTAAGGTTTAATATAGTCAACATAAGAGATTTTGCCCATGATACCCATAAAACATGTGATGATACACCATATGGCGGCGGACCTGGTATGGTTATGAAGATAGAACCTTTATATAATGCCATGAACCATGTGGAAAGTAACTTAGGGAGGCCCTATTATATACTCATGACACCACAGGGCAGGGTATTTTCACAGCATACAGCCTCAAGACTCGCTAAAAAACCCCATCTATGTCTTATATGCGGCAGGTATGAGGGTATAGACGAGCGGATAATAGACCTTGTAGATGAAGAGATATCTATAGGAGACTACATATTATCAGGGGGTGAGGTATCTGCCCTTGTCCTTATTGATTCTATTTCAAGGCTTGTCCCTGGTGTCCTGGGTAATAAAGAATCTCATGTAAAAGAGAGCCTTGAAGAGTCGCTCCTCGAATATCCTCAATATACACGACCAGAGGTCTTTATGGGTATGGAGGTACCATCTGTCTTGCTTTCAGGGAATCACGAGGAGATAAGAAGATGGAGGAGGAGGGAATCCATAAGAAAGACCATAATACGAAGACCTGATTTAATGGAAAGGTTCCAGCCAAACAAGGAAGATGAAGTCCTTATAAGGGAGATAATGGAGGGTCTATCTGAGTAATGTAGATATCGCTGTTATCCATTATCCTGTCTATAATAAAAATAAAGAGGTTGTTGCCACCAGTGTAAATAATCTTGAGCTTCATGATATTGCAAGAAGTTGCATGACTTTTGGGATTAAAATGTGCTATATTGTTACTCCCCTTGTAAAGCAGAGGATGATCATGGAGAGGCTTATTGACCACTGGAGATATGGATATGGCGCTGATTATAATCCTTTAAGGGGAGTAGCCCTTAATACTATTGCCACGAGGGAAAGCCTCGAAGCTGTAATAGAAGAAGTGAAAAAAAAGTGTAATCCCCTGATTATTGGGACATCCTCTAAACCTCGGCCTCATAAACAGATCGGGTTTAGAGATATGAGGAGGATTGTCCAAGATGAAGGCCAGCATGTCCTTATACTTTTCGGGACAGGCTGGGGCTTAACAGATGAGACCATTGAGGTCTGTGACAGGATGCTGGAACCAATCTTCGGTCAAGGGGCATACAATCACCTGTCTTTGAGGGTGGCAATAGGTATCATACTCGATAGAATTTTAGGTGAAAGAGGAGGCAAAGATGAACGAAGCAATTGATCTAATCGAAAAGGAACATATGAGGCTCGACCTTCCTGAGGTTAATGTGGGCAACAACGTAAAGGTATACACGAAGATATTTGAAGGTGACAAGGAGAGGGTCCAGGTCTTTGAGGGTGTTGTTATAAGAAAGAGGGGCGGAAACACAAGGGCCACATTTACAGTAAGAAAGATATCTTATGGTGTAGGCATTGAAAAGACCTTTCCCATGCATTCACCCCTTATAGAAAAGATAGAGGTTGTGGGCAAGAGCAAGGTAAGAAGGGCAAAGCTCTATTACCTGAGAAACTTAAAGGGCAAGGCAGCAAAGCTAAAAGAAAAAAGAGACTGATGCATTGCCAGATTAAGGGTCTTGTAGCCGGTATAGATGAGGCAGGCAGGGGACCCCTGGCAGGCCCTGTTGTATCCTCATGTGTCATATGGAAAGATATCCCTGTTTATAAGGGAGATATCAGAGATTCAAAGCTTTTATCAGAGACACAAAGGGAAGGGCTTTTTAAGTGGATTATAGAAAATGCATATAGTATTGGTGTAGGCATAGCAGACCATGAAGAGATAGAAAAGGTCAATATACTAAAGGCATCCCTCCTATCCATGGAGAGGGCCATCAAAAATACCCGCATTAATCCTGACTTACTCCTCATTGATGGAAATCATGGTGTATATGGTTTTCCTCATGGAAAGACCATCATAAAAGGTGACAGAAAGTGCTTCTTCATAGCCTGTGCATCTATAATCGCAAAGGTTACAAGAGACAGGATTATGGATGCATATCACACCCTTTATCCTGTATATAACTTTAAAAAAAATAAGGGCTACCCCACAAAAGACCACAGGCTGGCTATAGAAAAACACGGTATATCTCCAATCCACAGAAAGACATTTAAGGGCGTGAGGGAATATCTTGATAGATGGTAAGAGAAAAGAGGGCAAAGAGGGAGAGGAGAGGGCTGTCAAGATCCTCAAGGCTGAGGGATACAGGATATTAGAGAGGAACTACACCAGCCCCTTTGGTGAGATAGATATCATAGCAGAAGAGGGAGGCTATATTGTTTTTGTAGAGGTCAAAAAGAGAAATAGTCAGAGATTTGGAGGCCCCCTCCATTCTATAAATGAGATAAAGAAAAGACACATGATAAGGTCAGCCCAGTTTTACCTAAAAGAAAACAGGGGTTCTAATAAAAAGGCAAGGTTTGATGTAGTAGGCATAGGCAGTGATGGTGTTAAGATTGTTAAAAACGCCTTTGCAGTAGAATGACTTTGGTAGAGATATGAAAGAGACAGACATAAAAAACCTCCTAAAAGCAGTAAGAGATGGCATTACATCCCCTGAAGAGGCCCTTGAGAGGCTAAAAGATTTGCCGTTTAAAGACCTAAATCATACAAAACTTGACTACCACAGGTCATTACGCAAGGGTCTGCAGGAGGTTGTATTCGGTAAAGGCAAGACCTTAGGCGAGCTTACAGATATTATAGATGCCATGATAGAAAAAAAACAGGATGTCCTGATAACCCGTCTTGAAAATAAAATAGGTAAAAGCCTGTGCAAGAGATTCCCTGCTGCTGTATATAATGAGAGGGCAGGGTGCCTCTATATAAAAGAAGATAAAACTATTACAGGTAAGGGGACTGTCCTTGTGGTCTCTGCAGGGACAAGCGATATACCTGTGGCAGAGGAGGCATATATAACCTCTGTGTTTTTTGGCAACAGGACAGAGAGGCTCTATGATGTGGGCGTAGCAGGCATACACAGGCTTTTTGGAAATATGGATACACTGAAAAAGGCAAGGGTGATAATCGCAGTGGCAGGTATGGAGGGTGCACTGCCATCTGTTATTGCAGGCATTGTTGGCGTCCCTGTAATAGGTGTCCCTACAAGTGTTGGTTATGGTGCAAGTCTCGGTGGCTTGACAGCACTATTTGCCATGCTCAATTCATGCTCTACTGTCTCTGTCTTTAATATAGATAATGGTTTTGGTGCTGCCTACTTTGCAACCCTTATAAATCGGCTATAATTATGAAGATAATCTACATAGACCCTATATTCGGGATAAGCGGAGATATGATGCTGGCTGCCCTCATCCATGCAGGTTATCCCTTTGATGAACTCATAAAGACACTAAAAAAAATGCCCTATCCTTTGCCTGAGATAACCCCTGAAAAGATAACCCATGGTATTATAGAGGGCCTGCACCTGAATATAGAGCAGTCCCATATCCACCTCACGATACAGGAGATGGAGAAGGTAATTGAAGATATAGATTTAGACGAGGGGATAAAGGAAGATGCAAGGGCTATACTCCATATTATTGTGGATGCAGAATCAAAGATTCACGGTATATCAAAGGATGAGCTCCATTTCCATGAACTCTCAAACATAGACACACTCATCGACATCATAGGTGTTGCAGCAGGCATAAACTATATGGGTATAGACAGGGTATACTGTGGCCCAGTCCCCTGTGGCAGGGGCACTATAAATACATCCCACGGCATTATACCGAATCCACCACCTGTTACCCTTGAGATCTTATCAGGTATGAAGCTGGTTTTTTACGACGAGGCCTTAGAACTTACAACACCCACAGGTGCTGCTATCGTGAAACACTTTGTAAAGGGAAAAAATACCCCACCCTCCATGTCTATAGAAAAAACAGGTTACGGGGCAGGGACTTACAAGGCATCAAGACCTGATATATTGAGGATATTCATAGGCGAATCTAATGACATCCATCAAGGAGATGATGTCTGGGTTATAGAGACAGATATAGATGATATGGATATGGAGTATATAGGTGCTGTGTCAGATAGGATAAGGGAGGCAGGCGCTATTGACTGTCTGTTTTTTCCTGTGTATATGAAAAAAGGCAGGCTCGGTATAAGACTATCTGTGATAGCAAGAGACGAACACCTCGAAAACATAAAGGATGCCATATTTACAGAGACAACCACCTTTGGGATAAGGCTTAGGAGGGATTCAAGAGAGGTCTTGAAAAGGGAGATAAAGAAGATAGAGACATCATTTGGCCCTGTTCGGGTAAAATATGGTAGCAACTCAAAGGGGGATTATATAAAAATCCATATTGAATTCGACGATGTAAAGAGGCTTGCCGAGGAGATGAATATCCCATATAGAACACTATATGACACCATAAAAAAAGAGATTAAATAACCTCGGTGTCTCTTTTGAAGGTCTTATATCCCTTGGGGGGAGGGAATGAAAAATAAATCTTATACTGTCCTTGACATGCCCAGGTCAGAGAGACCCCGTGAAAGGCTTCAGAGATTGGGCCCAGAGGCATTGTCTATACAGGAACTTCTAACAGTAATCATAGGCAGGGGTGTTGCTGGAAGGTCTGTTATGACGATTGCCCAGGAGCTCATTTCAAATTTTGGTAGTGTAAAGGCAATCAGCGAGGCAACCATCGAGGAGCTATCAAAGATAAAGGGGATAGGTTTAGCAAAGGCTATTCAGCTAAAGGCATGCTTTGAGCTTGCAAAAAGAAAAGAGATAGAAATAGATAATCCTATAAATGATATTGAGATAACCAATCCAAAGGCAGTAGCAGACCTTATAAGACACGAGATCAAGGACAAAAAAAAGGAACACTTTGTACTTGTTACGCTGAATACCCGTAATAAGGTACTGGCTATCACCCCTATCTCCATAGGCACACTCAATGCAAGCCTTGTCCATCCCCGGGAGGTCTTCAAGGAGGCCATATCCCGATGCGCCTCATCTGTAATAGTTGCCCACAACCACCCTTCAGGTGACCCTGAACCATCTCAGGATGATATAAATATCACAAGGCGTTTGATAGATGCAGGCAGGCTCCTTGGTATAGAGGTCCTCGACCATGTAATAGTAGGAAGAGACACTGCAAAAAGCACAATGAGTAAAATTATTATGCCTGAAAAAGATGCCTATTGCAGCCTGAAGGAGAGAGGGCTGATGTAGGGATGGCTTCTTTTGAGATTGGTTCTACTACAGCAAAGGGTGGATTTGCTAATGAGAGGATAGTTTGTGGGAAGTTCAATAATTGGAAAGAAGATAGAGAGGCACAGTTATGGTTAAAGATTATGGGCTATAATTTAGGGAAGATAGATGCTGTGGAGGCTATTCATATACCTTCAAGAATGAAAAAAGAGGATGTTATAAATTTAGGTTTAGAAGAAGACTTTGAAGATCTCATGAAGTTCAAAAAGGCAGATGCCCAGATAAGGATTACAGTAAGGCTTGCTGGAATCATAAAGGTTGAAAATATCTCACTAAAAAAAGCAAATTCTGATGCAGATTATAATCAGGTAGATAAAAGATGGGTCGATACATATAAAGAAATATGGAGATTTGACGAAGATGTAAGCTTTGCCCTTAAACTTTTTACAGGCGAGATAAATCCTAATGTTCATTCTCACATGTTTAAAAATATTACTTTGAGAGACAATAGAAGAGTTTTTATTGATGAATTACCTGAGGGTTTAAAAAATAAAGTAATAGCCTTCTTTGAAAAAAATAAAATACTTGTGGTATCAGATATATTAAAAGGAAGAGGTGGTTTTTCTGCAAACTGGATGCTTATCACAAGATATAATAAAGATGATTTCACTACCACGTGGATTTTGAAGGATATTAATACAGTTATGAACTTTTTTGGGATAGGTGAAGTAAAGATATCACCAAAAGGAAGTCTATATATAGGTAGAATTACTATGTAGAGGAAGGGAGGAACCCCTGACCCTACAAAACTTCAATTTAAGATTAAACCTTGTGAATTATTTAAAGTTGATTGAATAACAGGTGATAAGATGTCTTACAATCTCAACGTAACAATTCTGGCAAAGATTAAATTTGATTTGAGGGATCCTGATGAAGTCTTTTTTGCTCAGAGAGAAATAGATGCTCTTTTAAATACTAAAACCAGATTTGTTAAGACCATTGCTTTTCTTATGAGAGAAATACCATTTTCATTACTTGATGAAGAAGTAATACATTTAATGAATAGATTGGTATATTTAGGTGAAGGCCAGGCATATTTAGCCAATATTCAGCCCATTGATATAGTCAGCATTATCAAAAGGGTCACTTTTTTTAGAGAGATATATGTAATCTTTATCCAAAAAAATACTGCAGAGATAAAATCTTTCCTCAAAAAATTAGGGTTGGCAATTACAAATAAAGAAATCAATGGAGATAAGATAGATTTTAATCCTTATACCCAGATTTTTTTGAAAAATATACCCAAAGAGGATACAAAACTTGTGTGTATTCGATTTTTACCATTCCATACCTTTTTTGAATACGCTACAGAGGTAAAAAAACTTCCGGCTGCGGTTTTTCGCCCAAAGAACAATGAAAACTGGAGGTCTTATTTCTCAGAAAAAGAAAAGGGTATTTTTAGTGGTATTAATGAATTAATTGACCATCTTAAAGCAGGGCATTATCGGTCCCCCCATTTTGGGTTAGGTAAGAATAATATAGGAGATTTTGTAGACTGGGCATCCACTGACCTACGCAAGCCTTTTCTCCATTACTTACATAAATATAAAGGAAAAGGAGATCCAAGAATTTCAAGAGCCTTGATTAACTTGCTCAGGGTTAATTCAGGGGATGTTATATTAGACCCCTTCATGGGTTCAGGGGCTTTTATTGCAGATGCGCCAACTATGGGGATAAATTCAATAGGTATTGAGATTTTAAGCATAGGAAAGATGATTGCGCAAGTAAAGTGTAATCTTGGAATTAATACAGAAAGATTAAGAGAAGAGATTATTAGGATTTTTGAGTCTATAGACAGAGGGTTTTCAACAGATAGTAATAAAAATGAATTAATAAGACTGAAGGATAAAATAAAATCAAATACAAATGGTTCAAGCGCTTATGGGAAGATTGAACCTCACCTTGCCAAAATAACCAATTTGCTTAAAGAAATAGAAGTTATTAAAGATGAAGATATAAGGGATTTTTTATTGATTTTGTTGAGTCAACAGATAGTAGAATTTTCAGAAAAGAGTAGAACATGGGATATAATTAATTCCTTTAAATCATATGTAGAAGATAGGTATCTGATTTTGTATGCTACAAAAATAATGGCAGATATATTAAAAGTGGACTTTAGTAGTGCAAAAGTAAATATAATAAAGGGTGATTCTACAAATATGTATATGATTAAGAACGGTTCTATAGATGGTATCCTTACCTCACCACCCTATTTCGATGCATTAGATTATATAGGAAATAATAAGATACCTATCCTTATCCTTGGTTTAGACGAAGATCTGAAATGGGAATCAACAAAAAAATTTTATGAATCAAAACATAGAGAAGAAACCACATACGAACAGTTGCCACTGTTTGTTTGTGACAAATATCTTTCTATTGAACTCCCTAATTCAAGTTTGGAACTTATAAATTTATTAAAAAAATCACGAAGGCAATATAAATCAAATATAGTTGAAAATTATTTAAAAATGATGAAACTCTCCTTTGAAGAGTGTTATAGGGTTTTGAAAAAAAATAAGTATTACTTGATGGTTATAAGTAAATATCATATGTGGGCCGTCGATGGAAAAGAGGAATTAATAGAGACCTCTGCTATTTTAAGCGATTTAGGAAAAATGGCAGGTTTTAAATTAGTTGATGTTATTGAACATGGTCTTTCAAAAGCTGATAAAGGAAAAATTGGTATAGAAGATATATTGGTTTTTCAAAAATAACTTCAAAGAAAGACAAAGGTTTTCATTTAAATGACAAATTTTTTAAAAGAGATAACAGTGAGGTCAAGAGAGCAGATATCTGCCTGTTTCCAGTGTTACAGATGCACTAATGGCTGTCCTGTGGCAGAGAGGATGGATATATATCCCCATAGGATTATGAGATATATCCAATTAGGGGAGAGGGAAAAGGTGCTTAGTTCAAAGGGATTATGGGAATGCCTTATGTGTAATACATGCAGTATCCGCTGTCCTAATGACATTGATGTGGCCCGTGTTTTTGAGACATTAAGAAAGGTGGCATCAGAAGAAGGAGTAACAGCAGATGACCGTATCTGGGGGTTTGATAGGCTCTTTCTTGAAAGCATAAGACACCACGGTAGATTGTATGAGCTGGGCACTATCCTCAACTACAAGTTACAAAAAAAGGAATTTTTCAAAGATGCAAAGATGGGTATTACCATGATGCTTAAAGGCAGGATGGGTATCTTACCCCATAGAGTAAAGGATAAAAGACATATCAAAGAGGTCTTTGAAAGGATAAAAAGAAGATGAAAATGAGGCATATGATAGAGGGTCTAATTTGAAAGAACAGGCTAAAAAACAAGACTTTATAATCTGTCTACAGTCTTTAGTCTACAGTCTTTAGTCTGCCATCATGTTTGTGCTTTCATATTATCCAGGCTGTTCTCTTAAGACATCCAGTAGCTTTTATGAGGCATCCATCAAAGATGTCCTCTCATTTTATGACATTGATTTAAAAGAGATAGATGACTGGTCATGCTGCGGTGCATCTGCTGCCATTGCATTAGACGACCTCCTCTGCCATAGCCTTCCAGCAAGAAACCTTGCCATAGCCGAGGCAGAGGGTTATCACCTTATATGCCCATGCCCTGCCTGTTATCAAAGACTAAGGATTACAAACGAGAAGATGAGGACTGATAGAAGCCTTATGGATGAGGTCAATGATGTCATAGCACCGTTGAGTTGTTTGGGCTCCATAGAGGTAAAAAATATTATAGAGGTCATAACTGACCATGTGGGTTTAGAAAGGGTTGCCGGAGGCATAAGATATGACCTGTCATCTATTACGGTTGTACCTTATTACGGCTGTGTACTTACGAGGTCTCAAAGGATAAGACCATTTGATGATACAGAAGACCCTGTGAGTATGGATAATATAATCTCAGCTACAGGGGCATCGGTGCTCACATGGCAATATAAGATGGAGTGCTGTGGTGCAGGCAAGACCATAACAGATAAAGATGCCACTTTAAGGCATTCTTCAGGGATTATGGATATGGCATTGAGGATAGGTGCTGATGCCATTGTTACGCCATGCCCATTGTGTCAGTTAAATCTGGATCTATTGCCCCTTATGGGTAGAAAAAAGGAAACTATCCCTGTAATTTTTATAACAGAGGTTTTGGAGATGGCCATAAGCGGTGTTATAAGGGGCAGTAAATCCCACATTATACCTGTGGATAACCTTCTTACGAAGGTCAAAAAGATAAAGCTTTAGGGCTAAAAGAAGATAGATAAGGCAGATGGACATAACAGATAAGCTAAACTTTATAAAGATATATGACCCTGATGGTGCAGCAAGGATTGAAAGGCTGTTATCAAAAAAAGACAGACTCATAGGCGGGAATGTCTATGGAGAGAGGTTCACAGAGAGACAATTCTACCTTGTCTTTAACCCCCTCCTTGAGGCGGCATTGGAGAGGGCAAGGATACTTAAAACTCTTGCAGAGGGAGAAAAGACAGTAATCCATATTTCAACGGCCCTCCATTTGGAGATGTCCATAGTGTTTAATCATATCAAAGAGCTGATTAGGAGAAACCTTATTGAAATTAAAGGCTATGATGACCGTGACCCTGTGTATTGTCTTAGAAGGTGACAGAGAATGGGTAAGAAGGTTGTAGGTAAGGTCCTTGTAATAGGCGGTGGTATTGGAGGCATGGAGGCCTCTTTAAACCTTGTGGAGGCAGGTTTTAAGGTCTATCTCGCAGACAGAAAACCCAATATCGGCGGCAATATGGCACAGCTCGACAAGGTCTTCCCCACCAATGACTGCTCTATGTGTGTGATGGCACCTAAGCTTGTGGAGGTTGGCAGAGACCCAAATATAGAGCTTCTTATGAACTCTGAGGTGGTAGCTATAGAGGGTGAGGCAGGTAACTTTACTGTTACCTTGAGGACGAGGCCAAGGAGGGTCTTATACGATAGATGCACATCCTGTGGGGTATGTGGAATAAACTGCCCCCTTGAGGTGGGTGATGTATACAATGAGAGCCTTTCTTTAAGGAGCGCGGCATTTATAAACTTCCCCCAGGCAATACCTTCTACGTATATGTTAGATAGACAGCTATCCCCTTGTATATTTACATGTCCCATAAACCTCAATGCAAGGGACTATATAAGCCTTATTGTGGAGGGGAAGTTTCTCGAGGCCCTGGATCTGATAAGGGAAAAGCTACCGTTCCCTGGTATTATAGGTCGCATATGTGCCCATCCGTGCGAAGAGGCATGTCTACGCGGCAAGGAGGTTGACCAGCCAATAGCAATATGTGCTTTGAAGAGGTTTGTGGCTGATTATGAACTGGGCAAAAGACAGATACCTGTACCTAAGATAAAAGAGGAAAGGGAAAAGAGGGTAGCGGTGATAGGTGGTGGCCCAGCAGGTACAACATGCGCATACGAGCTGAGGAAGGAAGGCTTCAGGGTAACCATATTTGAGGCATACGATAGACTCGGTGGTATGCTTTATGTAGGTGTACCTGCATATAGACTGCCCAGGGATGTCCTTGAGCGAGAGATGTCTATATTGGAGAAGATTGGCATAGAGGTAAGGTATAATACAAGGGTTGGCAAAGATATACCCCTTGATCATATATTCAATAACTTTGATGCCACATTTATAGGCTCAGGTGCCCATGGAAGAAGGAGACTGGGTATAGAAAATGAAGACGCCCAGGGTGTCCTTGATGCCTTGAGTTTTTTGAGGGGTGTTAACCTGGGCAGGGCTATACAACTGGGGAAGGGGGTTATTATCTTAGGAGGCGGCAATGTTGCCATGGATGCGGCCCTGACTGCAAAAAGATGCGGTGCAGAAGAGGTGACTATTGTAGCCCTTGAGAGATGGGAGGATATGCCTGCCCACAGGTGGGAGATAGGCCAGGCATTAGAGGAGGGCATAAAGATATACAACTCCTGGGGTCCTTACAGGATCCATACCAGAGGAGATAGGTTTGCAGGTATAGAGCTCCAGAGGTGTCTTGAGGTCTATAATGAGAAAGATGAGTTTGAGCCTGTATTTGACGGTTCTGTGACCAGGTACCTCCAAGGGGATAATCTGATACTGGTTATCTACGAGACAATAGATACAGCATATCTTAGAGACTACAAAGAGATAGAAAGGCTTTCTGATGGCAGGATTAAGGTTGATAGGGTTACCCTTGAGACAACTAAAAAGGGTGTCTTTGCAGGGGGCAATGCTGTCACAGGGCCTAAAACTGCCATAGATGCCATAAGCCAGGGTAAGAGGGCAGCAGAGTCTATAAAAAGATTCCTTGAGGGCAAGGATATGAGGGAAGGCAGACTTGCAGAGGATGACAAGATACTCGATGAGCCTCCATTTTATGTCCAGAAAAAACCAAGGGTCTTTATCCCGAGGACCCCTATCTCTGAAAGGTCTGGCTTTGCCGAGATAAACCAGTGTATTTCCCAGATATCAGCAGTAGAGGAGGCAAGAAGGTGTCTTAGCTGCCGGAGGTGTCTGGGATGCGGTATATGTGAGGAGGTATGCAAACCAGAGGCAATAGACTATAGCCAGGTACCTGTGGAGACAAAGGTCAATGTAGGCAGTATCATAATATCCACTGGTTATGATGAATTTAATCCGCGAGAACTCAAAGAATACGGTTATGGTATATGCAGGAATGTCCTTACAAGTATAGAATACGAGAGGGTCCTATCTGCCACAGGCCCTACAGAGAGCAAGATCATGAGACCCTCTGATGGAAAGATTCCAAAAAAAATCGCCTTTATCCAATGTGTAGGTAGCAGGTGCAAGATAAATGAATACTGTTCATCAGTATGCTGTATGTATGCCACAGAAGAGGCAATAATATCTAAGGAACACCAGCATGATATAGAGCCCACAATCTTCTATATGGATATAAGGACCTTTGGAAAGGGATATGAACATCTCTTTGAGCAGGCAAGGAACAAATATGGGGTGAGATATATAAAATCCCTTGTATCAAGGGTTATAGAGGATCCTGAGACAAAGGACCTGGAGATATGTTTTATTGACGAGGCAGGATCATACAAGACAGAGCATTTTGAACTTGTTGTACTGTCTATAGGACTAAGGCCATCAAAACAGCTCAAGCAACTTGCAGATATTTTAGATGTGAAATTAAATAGTTACGGGTTTATAGAGACCCACCCCCAAAGACCCCTTGCCACATTAAAAGAGGGTATATATCTGTGCGGTGCCTGCGGGTCACCAAAGGATATAACAGAGACTGTAATAGATGGTAGTGGTGTTGCGTGTGAGGCCTCAAGGCCATTAAAAGAGGCCAGATGGGTTGATATTGAGATAAAGACACCTCCAAATGAGAAAGATGTGGTCAATGAGGAACCAAGGATAGGGGTATTTATATGCAACTGCGGGGTAAATATAGGTGGCATAGTAGATGTCCCTGGGGTTAAGACATATGCAGAGGGTCTACCAGGCGTTGTTGTTGCCCAGGAGAATCTCTTTACATGCTCCCAGGATACCCAGGAGAAGATAAAAAAGACCATAGAGGAATATAACCTCAACAGGGTGGTTGTGGCATCGTGTTCCACAAGGACCCATGAACCTTTATTCAGGTCTCTCATAAGGGATGCAGGGCTCAATAAATATCTCTTTGAGATGGCAAATATAAGAGACCAGTGCTCATGGGTCCATATGCATGAAAAAGAAGATGCCACAGAAAAGGCAAAGGCCCTTGTGAGGATGGCAGTTGCCAATGCAGCTAAAATAGAGCCATTGACAGAAAAGTCAGTCACTGTAGAGAGGTCCTGCCTTGTTGTGGGCGGTGGTCTGGCAGGCATGACATCTTCTCTAAATCTTGCAGACCAGGGTTTTAAGGTATTTTTGATAGAAAAAGAGGATGAGTTAGGAGGAAACCTCAGGTATATTAGCACTACATTAGATAAGATAGATATACAGGCATTTTTCCGAAATTTAAAAGAGAGGGTGCTTCATCACCCTCATATTGAGGTTATGACAGGCTCAACCATCAAAGGGCATTCAGGTTTTAAGGGAAACTTTGAGACCGAGATAACAAGGCTCAGTGACAACCACAAAGAGATAATAAGGCATGGTGCTACTATTATAGCTACAGGAGGAGAAGAGATTAAGCCCTATGGCCTCTATGGATACGGAGAAAAAAAATATATCATGACCCAGATGGAGCTTGAGTCTGCAATAATGGAAAACAGGGTCACAGGATATAAAAGATGTGTGATGATACAGTGTGTAGGCTCAAGGGATAAACAAAGGCCATACTGTAGCAGGATATGCTGTCTTATAGCTATAAAAAATGCAATAAGGCTTAAGGAGATTGCACCTGATTCAGATATTATAATCCTCTATAGGGACATGATGACCTATGGGTTTTATGAGAGATATTACCGTATGGCAAGGCAGATGGGGATAGGATTTATAAGGTTTGATGCCTCCATGCCACCTATAGTAGAACCAAGAGGGGATCATGCCCATGTAACCTGTCATGATATGGTATTGTCAGAGGATATAGAGATGGAGGCAGATATTGTTGGGTTAAGCTGTGCCATAATACCCAGGGATAACAAGGATATTGCCAATATCTTCAGGCTACCGAGAACCCCTGAGGGTTTTTTCCTTGAGGCACATATGAAACTCAAACCAATAGACTTTTCCTATGATGGTGTATACCTTGCAGGGATGTGCCACTCACCGAGGACAATAAAAGAGACCATCATCCAGGCAGAAGGTGCAGCTGCCAGGGCTATAACCATACTTGCAAAGGATAGGATACCAATAGGTGGCATTGTGGCATATGTGGATGCAGATAGATGTGCTGCCTGCCTTACCTGCGTGAGGGTGTGTCCTTTTTCTGTGCCCTTTGTAAATGAAAGGGGTGAGGCAGAGATAGATATAAATAGATGTAAGGGGTGCGGGGTATGTGCTGCTGAATGCCCTGCAAAGGCCATAGATGTAATGCATTACAGGGACAGGCAGATTATTGAAAAGACCCTTGCTGCTGTAAATACTTAAATAGGGGGTTTAGAGCCTATTGACACCAGACTATAGTCTATTATCTTTAGTCTATAGTCTCTGGTCTATAGTCTTTAGTCTATTATAATATGGAGAGATTTGAGCCAGATATTATTGCCTATTGCTGTGAATACTGAGGGTATACTGCCGCGGACCTGGCAGGTTCCATGAGGATTTCATACCCCACCAGTGTTAAGATTATAAAGGTACCATGCACAGGGAGGGTGGATATAATCCATATCCTCAAGGCATTTGAAGGGGGTGCAGATGGTATATACCTTGTGGGGTGTCTTGAGGGAGACTGTCATTATCTTACAGGGAATATAAGGGCAAAAAAGAGGGTTAAATATCTCAAGACGCTCCTTGATGAATCAGGGATTGGTGGCCAAAGGGTCTCTATGTATAATGTATCTTCTGCAGAGGGGTTGAGATTTGCAGAGATTGCTAAAGAGTTTACAGAGAGAATAAAATCCTTAGGGCCTAACCCATTTAAATTGAATAAAATAAAGTCTACAAGAGATAGCGGCAGGGGTGGAATATGATAATTGCAGATAGAAAGCCTTTTGATGAGATAATGAGTATGCTTGCCCCATACAGGGATATACTTGTCTTAGGGTGCAACGAGTGTGTAACAGTGTGTGCTGTAGGGGGTGCAAAGGAGGTGGCTATCCTGGCATCACAGATAAGGTTAAGGAGGACGAAAGACAGGATAAGTTCAGAGGTCCATGAAAAGACCATTGAGAGACAGTGTGATATTGAATACCTCGAAGAATTAAAGGATACCATAGGGGGCTATGATGCTGTCCTCTCCCTTGCCTGTGGATGCGGGGTCCAGTTTTTAGGTGAGAGGTATACAGATGTCCTTGTATTACCCGGTGTGAATACAACCTTCATGGGTGTTACAGAGAGACATGGCCTCTGGACTGAGAGGTGTCAGGGTTGCGGAAACTGTGTCCTTCATAGGACCATGGGTATATGCCCAGTGACCCGTTGCGCAAAGAGTATCTTTAATGGACCTTGCGGCGGGTCTTCAGAGGGCAGGTGCGAGATAGATAAAGACACGCCATGCGCCTGGCATCTTATAATCGAAAGGTATAAGAAGAAGGGCATGATGGATATGTACATGGAGATAGTGTCTCCAAAAGACTGGTCAACAGCAAGGGATGGAGGGCCAAGGAAGAGGCAAAGAGAGGACATGGAGATATGACGGCACAGGGCAATCTAAAAAGGGTGCTTCAATCCGGTGCCTTTGCAGTTACAGCAGAGTGCGGGCCACCAAGGGGTGCAGACCCTGATATGATAAGGATAAAAGCCAAGATATTGAAGGGATATGTGGACTCTGTGAATGTCACTGATAACCAGACCGCTGTGGTGAGGATGAGTAGCTTTGCATCCTGCGTTATTTTAAAAGACATGGGCATTGACCCTGTCATGCAGATGGTGTGCAGGGACAGAAACAGGATTGCCATACAGAGTGATGTCCTTGGTGCATCTGCCCTTGGTATTAAAAATATCCTCTGCCTATCTGGTGACCATCAAAGATTCGGTGACCACAAAGGCGCAAAAAATGTTTTTGATATAGATTCTTTGCAGCTCATCCAATGTATAAGAGATATGAGGGATGAAGGCAGGTTTTTAAGCGGAGAGGAGGTAAAAGGCAGGCCTGATATATTTATCGGTTGCGTTGAAAATCCCTTTGCAGACCCATTTGAGATAAGGGCCATGAGACTTGCAAAAAAGGCTGCTGCAGGCGCCCAGTTCTGCCAGACCCAGTGTATTTTTAATATTGAGAAGTTTGAGAGGTGGATGGAGATGGTAAGGGGTCTTGGTGTCCATGAAAAGGTCAGTATCATTGCAGGGATTACACCATTAAAATCTGTTGGTATGGCAAATTATATGAAGAGAAATGTACCTGGCATGGATGTGCCAGATAAACTGATAGATAGGCTGAGAGGTACCCCGAAAGAAAAGGCACCGGAAGAAGGCATAAGTATTTGTGTTGAGACAATTGACAGACTCAAGGGTATAAAGGGTGTCTGTGGAATCCATATAATGGCAATAGGATGGGAGGAGATTATCCCTGAGATAGTAAAATCAGCAGGGCTTTATCCGAGACCATGATTTGTTATATTTGAAAAAGTTCTTCTACCCTGTGGCATAATTAAAGTTTATGGAGGACACTTAGCGCATATGGACCTAAACTGCATGGTGCTTAAGTAACGGTCACCCCTATCCGGTAGTATAACCACAATATTTCCATGGTCTATTTTATTTGCAATCTTTAAGGCTATAGCCACTGCAGCACCACTTGATGTACCTACAAATATACCCTCGTGCTGGGCAAGGAGCCTTGTGGCCTCAAAGGCCTCACCATCCTCAACCATATGCCTCTCATCAAGGAGGGAGGGGTCAAATATCTTAGGCACCATAGATTCTGTCATGTTTTTGAGACCCTGGATTGTATGGCCCATTACAGGTTCAACACCTACTATCTTGACATCAGGTTTTACAGATTTCAGATAAGCCCCTGTGCCCATGAGTGTCCCTGTGGTCCCCATGCCTGCCACAAAATAATCTATCTCACCCTTTGTCTGTCTGTATATCTCAGGGCCTGTGGTCTCAAAGTGGGCAAGGACATTGTCTTTATTCTCATACTGATTGGGCATATAGTATTTATCCGGTTCCTCCTCCAGAAGCCTATGCGCCCTTTTTATAGCGCCATCTATATTCTCTTTTGCAGGTGTAAGAAATACATTTGAGCCAAGACCTTCGAGGATAAGCCTCCTCTCTGTGCTTACGCACTCAGGCATGCACAGATCAACCTTATAACCCTTTGCAGCCCCTATCATGGCTATGGCAATCCCTGTGTTGCCTGATGTGGGCTCCAGTATTATCTTGTCTTTTGTAAGCTCTCCCCTCTCCTCTGCCTTCTGGATCATATAAAGGGCTGGACGGTCCTTTATTGACCCCCCTGGGTTACAGCCCTCGAGTTTGCACAGGACCTTGACCTTGAGGTTCTTGTTGATATTCATAAGCTCTACCAGCGGGGTGTTGCCTATTGCCTCAAGTATGTTCATATATATAGCCTCCAGACCATGGGGATGTAAGCATAAAAAGATAACAGAATAAGACCTTATAAACAAGCTATATTTTGACACTGTTTCAAGGTTCACAAATAAATTATCTTTAGGATTGAATTTAATCCCATAAGGTTTTATCTTTTATATAAAAAATCAAGATGAAGGTTACTGAATACTGCGTAGATTGTTTGAAGGGGCTTGTAGAAAGGACATCAGGTCTTTCAGGGGCAAACGAGGCTGTAAAGATACACTGTCAGGATATTGTGAAAAGGATGTGGAAAGATGGTAAGACCCCGCCTGCAATAGCTAATGTAGTGCTCCGTTATATAAAAGAGGCAACAGGTGTATATGACCCTTATGCTGAGATGAAAGACAATGAATATTTAAGGGCAAAGGATGCGGTCTCACGACTCTGGGGGTTTTTCCCTGATACCTTAGAGGGTGCCCTTAAATTCTCAAGCCTGGGAAACTCAACAGATATATTCCCTGATAACCATGGCGGGTTTTCAGGGGCTGAAAGTATAAATTTCTTTGGTGATATAGAAGGGATTAAAAAAGAGATTGACGAAAAAGGCAGGGATGTGCTTCTACTTGGTGACAATATAGGAGACTTTCTCTTTGACATAAGACTGGTTAGATTTCTTGAGGAGAGGGGAAAAAGGGTATATTATGCCGTAAAAGAACACCCTGTCCAGAACGACCTTTCTATGAAGGATGTTATAAGGTATGGTTTTAATGAAATCTTTGATAATATTATCTCTACTGGCACTGATGAGGTGGGGATAGAGGAAAAGGATATAAAGGGTATAATAAAGTCTCTCTGGGAAGACAATATTATTGTGATTGCAAAGGGTATGGGTAATTACGAGACCATATCAGAGATGGATAAAAAAAGGCAAGTCATCCATGTGATGAAGGTTAAGTGCCATGCTGTAAGTGATAATTTAGGATTTCCCAAGGGCTCTTATGTTGCAACTATACGCTGATTTATTATAGAATAAATTTCCACAAAGGGTGGTGATATAATGGGAACTAAAAAGGATTATTACGAGATACTGGGTGTTCAAAAGGGTGCATCAGATGAGGATATAAAAAAGGCTTATAGAAAACTTGCCCTTAAATATCACCCTGACAGAAATCCCAATAATAAAGAGGCAGAAGAGAGGTTTAAAGAGATAAGCGAGGCATATGCAGTCTTAAGCGATAAAGAAAAGAGAAAACAGTATGATACATTTGGTATGAGTGGATTCCAGCAGAGATATACTGAGGAGGATATATTCAGGGGTTTTAATATCGGTGACCTCTTCAGAGACCTGGGCTTTGGCAGCGGTGATATATTCAGCACCATCTTCGGTAGACAGGCAGGTAGGGGCAGCAGACAGAGAAGACAGTATTATGATTTTGGTGATTATATCTCCAGGGAAAAACAGCCTGAAGGTGGTCTTGACCTCAATTATGAGCTTGAGATACCTTTCATGGATGCTGTTAGGGGTTGTTCAAAGAGGGTATCCTTTTCACGACAGTCAGGCGTGGAAGAGGTAGACATAAAGATACCAAAGGGCATAGAGTCAGGCAAAAAACTGAGACTAAAAGGAAAGGGTAGTATAGACCCTGTCTCTTATACACATCT
>JAOAHW010000161.1 GCA_026415015.1 Syntrophorhabdaceae bacterium | reverse complement strand
GGGACAAGCCTTATCTGGACAGGCCAGTGGGTAAGGGCAGAGGGTGATGTGTTTCCACAGCACGGATTCTGTACAGGCAAATCATGGTTGTCCTTGAATATCTGGATATGTGTGGACTGGCAACCACAGGGCAAGACATCTGCATTGGCTATGGGTTTTATTGTGATGGTATCTTTGCCACATTGTTGAAGATGATGTTCTACTGCCACAGGGTCAAACCCATCTGCCTCACGCTCAGTGATCTTGAGGGCACCCTCAGGGCACTCACCTATGCATGCACCAAGACCATCACAGAAGCTATCCTTTACTAATTTTGCCTTGCCATTGATAATCTCTATGGCACCTTCTGCACATGCCAGAACACACTGCCCACAACCTGTGCATCTGTCCTCACTTATCTCAATAATCTTTCTTTTTGTCTTCATGAACCCTCCTTTGGACTTTTTTCAGGTCTAACCGAACCCTTTAAAAAGTCTATGTTTTTTAACCAAGTATAGCCTTTAAATCCTCATCCGGTGTTGTAATAGGTTTTATATCAAAATTCTTCACCAGTACATCGAGGATATTTGGTGTTATAAAGGCAGGCAGGGATGGCCCGAGCCTTATGTTTTTGATACCCAGATAAAGCAGGGTTAAAAGTATGGCCACTGCCTTCTGCTCATACCATGAGAGGACAAGTGATAATGGCAGTTCATTAACCCCAACATTAAATGCCTTGGCAAGGGCAATGGCTATCTGTATGGCAGAATAGGCATCATTACACTGGCCTATATCAAGGAGCCTTGGTATACCACCAATGTCCCCTAAGTCTCTGTCAAAAAAGCGAAATTTACCACAGGCAAGGGTAAGGACAATACAGTCCTTTGGTACCTTTTCCACAAACTCTGTGTAATAGTTTCTCCCTGGTTTTGCACCATCACAGCCTGCCACGAGGAAAAAGTGTTGAATTGCTTTGTTTTTTACTGCCTCTATGACCTTGTCAGCCACACCAAGGACTGTATTCCTTGCAAACCCCACCATTACTGATTTTCCATCTGTATCCTCTGTGAATCCTGGTAGAGCCAATGCCCTCTCTATTACAGGCGAGAAATCTCCGTCTGATATGTGTCTCACACCAGGCCATCCAACAGCCCCACTGGTAAAGATATTGTCCTTATATGATTCAAGGGGTCTCTGGATACAGTTGGTTGTCATGAGTATTGACCCTGGAAATGCAGCAAACTCTCTGTGCTGGTTCTGCCAGGCTGTCCCATAATGCCCATAGAAATGGGGATACTTTTTAAGGCCTGGATAGCCATGGCCAGGCAGTATCTCTCCATGGGTATAGACATATATGCCCCTCCCCTCGGTCTGCCTCAAAAGCCCTTCAAGGTCTTTTAGGTCATGGCCTGATACAAGTATGGCCTTGCCCTTTTTTGCCCCTAATGGGACCTTTGTGGGCACTGGGTGTCCGTATGCACCTGTATTAGCTAAATCAAGTAGCTCCATGACCCTTAAGTTTATCTCACCGCATCTCAAAACCATAGACAGCCATCCATTTAGATCGAGTTCATCCTTTAAAAGGCTTGATAAGGCCTCATGGATAAAGGCATAGACAGCATCATCCTCCTGTCCCAATATCTGGGCATGATATGCGTATGCTGCAACACCCTTTACACCAAATAGTAGGGTATGCTGGAGTGAGCGGATATCGGCCCTGCCATTTCTATCTGTTGTCAATGCCTTTGATTCACCCTGCTTGACAAGACCCTCAAGTGTTGTCTCAGGCTTGAAGTTTGCAATCTTTTCAATGTCATCTGTCTTGCCTCCAGTAGCCTTTGTCTTTAGTTTAAGGCTATCTCTCAATTCAACTGACCTGTTTATAAGGACAACAAATCTTTCAGGGTCAAAATCAACGTTTGTGAGTGTCCCGAAAAGGGCCTCAAGGGTAAAGACATTGACCTCCTTGTCTATTAGACCTACCTTTCTACCCTCAACACCATACAGGGAAAGCTCAGAGAGGGTATAGACAAGAAGATCCTGCAGTGCTGCCACCTCTGGTTGCTTCCCACATACCCCAACCTTTGTGCATCCTTCACCTTTTGCCGTTTGTTCACATTGATAACAAAACATATCTCCCTCCTTGTGGATTGTTTTTTTCTTATGACACAATATAATATTGAGCCCAGTCTCTTACATTGACTTAAGTCAAGAGAAATAAAATATCTCTTGACATACCATTTAAATGGAATAAAAATTGATAAAACAGAAAAGGGATATGGCAGGCAATCATAACGAGATAGAGAAAAAACTCTGGGAGGCAAAAGACCAGCTAAGGAACTACCAAGAACTTATACACCTGAAGTCTTCAGGCAGAAGTGTGATTTTGTATATCAACATGTCTATGATTCATACTATGGGGCTGGCCAGAGTGTATATATGAGTGCGTAAAGATGAGGTCTTGATTGGACATTAGAGATTCTATAAGGTATATCCCACTTTTTAAAGGCCTGCCTGAGGGCCAGATTGAGGAGCTGTCAAGGATCGCCATAAGGTACTCTTTTGTAAAGAACCAGGTAATATTCTCAGAGGGTGATGAGGCAGATGGTTTTTATGTCCTTATATCAGGGAGGGTAAAGATATTCAAGGTCTCAAGAGAGGGAAAGGAACAGATACTCCACATAATAGAACCATTTGAGCCATTCGGCGAGGTCCCTGCATTTACAGGCAGGAGGTTTCCTGCCCATGCAGAGGCCATGGAAGACAGCACTACCCTTTTCTTTCTCAGGGATTCAATCACTAAACTGATAAAGAATGACCCATCCCTTGCCTTGAATATGCTTGCCCTTTTATCACAGAGGCTGAGGCAATTTACTGTCCTTGTGGAGAACCTTTCTTTGAAAGAGGTCCATCAGAGGCTTGCTGCCTATATGCTCCTTATAAGTGATAGAGAACAGAGCGATAATATTGAATTAAACATCAATAAAGGTCAACTTGCCAGTCTACTTGGGACAATCCCTGAAACCATATCCCGCACACTTAATAAGATGACGGCCAATGGTCTCGTAGAGGTGCAGGGAAAAAGGATAAGACTGGTTGATAAAAAGGCCTTAGAGGACCTTGCCTATGGTGCAAAATTGGATATCTGATAGGGGGTGGGGGTGTCCTTTTTCTCAATGGAGGCCTTCTTCTTAAAAAAAACAAGGTTATCTGCAATCTCCCTCAGTGCTGTTACAATCTCCCTGTTTGATGACTTAACAAGAGGTTCAGAACCTTTGATAAGCTGTTTTGCCCTTTTAGCGCAGAGGTGGACAAGCTCGAATCTGTTCTCCACCTTATCCATGCAATCTTCAACTGTTACCCTTGCCATTTAATGCCCCCTTACCTGTTCTATAATATTTTCGAAATCCCTGTATGCCCTTTCAAGGTTGTCGTTTATAACAGTATAATCGAAAAAGTGTTTTTTTTCAATCTCTTCGTCATATCTTTTAAGCCTCAGTTCAATCTGTGGTTCTCCTCTGAGAGAGAGCCTTTTTTGCAATTCCTCCCTTGAGGGCGGCTCTATAAATATAAGACATGCCTCAGGATAGTTTTTTTTGATATTTATTGCGCCATTCACATCCACATCTAAAAGGATGTCTATTCCCCTTTCGAGATTCTCAATAATCTCCTTTTTAGGTGTGCCGTAAAGGTTTTCATGGACTATCTCCCATTCTAGAAACCCACCTTTCTCCACCATGTCCATAAAGGTCTCTTTATCGACAAAATAATACTCCCTACCATTGACCTCTTTATCCCTTTTTTTTCTTGTAGTATATGACACAGAAAAGGTGCTCCCTTTATCACGTTTCAAAAAACGTTCAATAAAGGTGCTCTTTCCTGCACCTGATGGACCTGATATTACAAAAAGCCTACCTCTTCTCATCTTATCCCTTGATTTAGAGACCTTTTATAGAGGCCTCGGTCTTATGATATTGTCATCTATTCTATGTTCTGCACCTGTTCCCTCATCTTTTCTATCTCTACCTTAATCTGTACCACCCTCTCACTTATATAAAAATCACTGGATTTACTCCCTATGGTGTTGGACTCCCTTACCATCTCCTGGATAATAAAATCAAGTTTTCTACCTATGGAGTCCTCTGAAGACATGGTATCTTTAAAGTTTTTAAGATGACCTTTTAATCTGGCCACCTCTTCTGCTATATCTACCCTTTCCATATAGATGGCCATCTCCTGGAGTATCCTCATCTCATCAGCCACACCTTCTTTTATAAAATCCTTTATCTTTTCCCTCAGCCTTGTCTCATGGGCCTTCACAGTCTCGGGCAGCCTCTTTTCAATCTCCTTCACCTTTGCGCCTATGAACTTGAGCCTTGATAAAAGGTCTTTCTCTATGAGTAATCCCTCTTTTTTTCTCTCATCATCAAGGCGTCTTAAGAGCTCTTCAAAGGGGGTAAAGAGTTCATCTTCTGTTATAGAATTGTTCTCCTCATAGGAGAATACATCCTTGAAGCCCATTATATTTTCCACTGTCAGGCCACCAGGGATATTGTGCCTTTCCTTAAGGTATCTTGCCATATCAAGGTATTGCCGGACAGTGTTCTCATTAATCTTCAGGTTGTTGGTGCCATCTTCTATCCTCTCCCATTTTATTACAATATCCACCTTTCCCCTTTTGATATACCTCTTCACCAGTTCCCTTAGCCTTTGTTCAAAGGTATAGTCTGTCTTTGGTAGCCTTAGATTTATCTCTATATAACGATTGTTCAGTGACCTTGCCTCTCCATAGAATTTTCCTTTTAGAGATTCATGCTCTATCTTTGAAAAACCTGTCATGCTCTTTATCATGTCAGCATCCTTTTATAGTATCCCCTCCATCTATTAAGGACTGATATAATCTCTTGGCCTGCATAATCAGGGTATGTCCATTCAAGGGGCGAATATGTGCCCTTCTTAAAGATAAGGGTAAGGTCTCCATATATACCTTTGCCTAAGTAAATCCTGTGGGTATAATTTTTTGTAGTTGCCAGGACTATATTCTCCAGTGTTATATAACCAGGGTCAATATTCACCTTTCTTTTATCTCCCCCAGATAGTTCTATCTCTATGTTGTTTGTTGTTAATTTAGTCTCAACAAGGTATTCCCTGGCTATCAAAGGTTCAAACAGGACAAGGATCCGGTTAAGTTCATCGCCCATCTCCTCTTTATAATAATCTGTATGGTCAAAGGCCATCTTCTGGGTCTTTTCATATATCTTTCCAATTTTTTCCTCAAGGGTATCCATAGACCTTTGAAGTATCTCTTCATCTCTATAGATTATGCTTGCAAATAGCATAACAGGTTTAGGTGTCTTTATAACCCCCATACAATAAAAAACTCCCTGTTCTTTTTCTGCCTTGCCCTTGGTGCCTCGACAGTCTCTAATGGCCTGATACCAAGACCCAATCCGTATTCCCTTATGTCTTTTATGACCTCATCTATCCTATCCTCATCTCTTACAATGCCTCCCTTACCCACCCTGTATCTGCCCACCTCGAACTGGGGTTTTACAAGGGATATTATTATCCCGTCTTTATTTAAAAGAGGTATTGCTGATGGTAATATCTTTTTAAGGGATATAAAGGAGACGTCTATAGTGATGATATCTACCCTTTCACCTATATCGTCTAAGGACAGGTATCTGGCATTGATACCCTCTTTGACCAATACCCTTTTGTCTTGCTTAAGTCTTTCATGGATTTGGTTTTTGCCTACATCTATGGCATATACAAAGGATGCACCATGCTGGAGGAGGCAGTCTGTAAAGCCCCCAGTGGATGCCCCTATATCTATTGCCCTTTTCCCTGTTACATCTATGTTGCAGTCTTTTAATACCTTTTCGAGTTTAACGCCACCATAGCTTACATAAGGGATAGTGATGTCTTTTATCTTTATCTCAGCATCTTCTAAGACTTTTATATCAGGCCTTAGGACCTTCTGGTTATTTACAAAGACCTCACCGGCCATTATAAGTATCTTTGCCCTTTCCCTTGATGTTGCTATACCCCTTTTTGTAAGGACTACATCTATTCTCTCTTTAGCCACTCCAGAACCTTTCT
>JAOAHW010000035.1 GCA_026415015.1 Syntrophorhabdaceae bacterium | reverse complement strand
AGATGTGTATAAGAGACAGTTACAGGGATGACTAAAACAGCAAAGTTTGTTGACCTTCTTGCAGAAGGCAAAATAGAAGGGACTGTATGCAAACAGTGTGGGGCCAAATATTTCCCACCAAGGGCAGATTGCGCTGCATGCTTTTCAAAGGATATGGACTGGTTTGATATGCCGAAAAAAGGGAAGCTCGAGACATACACAATCGCATACTATGCACCTTATGGATTTGAAAAGGACTGTCCCTATACAATGGGTGTTGTGGAATATGATGGTGGGCTAAAGCTCTTTGCCAGGCTTGCAAGTGACCTCAAACCCGAAGATATAAAGGTGGGTATGGATGTGTCCATAAGACCCATTAAATATGAAGACGGTCAGTTGTCCTTTGAGATAATAAAGGCCTGAAAAAGACAAAAAATAAGGGCTGCCATCTGGCAGCCCTTTTTATGTATATAGGCTTACTCAGATAAGAGCATCTTTATAGCAGGAATAAGCTCTGTGTACATAGCCTTTTTCGGCACATATGCACTGGCACCAGCAAGGGCGGCATCTTCTTTATAGACCTCATCCTCATGTATTGACAGTATTGCCACACGGGTGTGGGGATCCACATTCTTTATCTGTTTTGTTGCCTCTATGCCGTTTATACCAGGCAGGCTTATATCCATAATCAC
Source organism: Syntrophorhabdaceae bacterium (assembly GCA_026415015.1). Classification (GTDB taxonomy): domain Bacteria; phylum Desulfobacterota; class Syntrophorhabdia; order Syntrophorhabdales; family Syntrophorhabdaceae; genus DTOV01. The sequence goes on along the minus strand of JAOAHW010000035.1, from coordinate 10,645 downwards.
GATACTGGGCAATATATCCCTTGCCACAATAACAGCCTCTTCACCTGTCTTTGCACTTATAATACTGTAATCGGGAAATATGGAGCAGAGCCAGTCTTTAAGGGATTTTCTCACAAAATCATGGTCTTCTACGATGAGTATGTTATGATTATGCCCCAAAAGATGCTCCTTTTATAGAGGGAAGGCGAGACGTTTAAATCCTACTTTTTTAAGAAGGGGGGTTAGGTGGGGGTAAGATATGGCGTCTCGCCCGGTGAGTATTGACATATTTAGGTGCATCATCATGGATTTTAATATAGCAACCTTCTTATCTTTTGTATGTAAGGAGTTTTTGAATTTTTTGTCAGGATATTTTGATAAAGCGAAACCCTTGAAAAAGGTCACAATACATTTTAGATTCAGTCCACTGTAGTGATACCATGTCTTATGGCAAATTTCACAAGTCCTGTTATATCATTTATACCGAGCTTCTGCATGATCCTGCTCCTGTATGTCTCCACTGTCTTTTGTGAGATAAAGATGGTATTGGCGATCTCAGAGCTTGACTTACCCTCAACAACAAGTTTTAGTATCTCCATCTCCCTCGGGCTTAGCTGTGATAGGACACTGTCTTTTTCCCCTGTTCTTCTCTGTCTGAAGTAGTCATCTATAACTTGCTCGGAGATCTTTTTACTGAGGTATCGTTTTCCTGAAACTACTGTGGTTATAGCACTAATGATCTCTGCAGCTGCTGATTCCTTTAAAATATAACCTGTTGCCCCTGCCTCTATGGACCTGTGGATATACTCCGGTGAAGAATGCATTGATAGAATGATTATACGCGTTGATGGTGATACCTCTGTTATCTGTCTTGTAGCCTCTATACCATCTAATTCGGGCATGGCAATATCCATGATAACAATATCCGGTTTAATAGCCTTGATCTGCCGAACAGCATCCCTTCCATTGTCAGCATCTCCTTCCACCACAATGTCCCCTCTTGATTCAATAAGCAGTTTTAGTCCCTCTCTAAGGACAGCATGATCATCGGCAATAAAGACTGTAATCTTGTCAGAACCTCTTTTTGGCATAGATACCTTTTATCTGTTTTGTTATCACCTAATAACAAAACTCACAAACACTATGAGAGAGGGACATCCACTATGACCTTTGTCCCTTTGCCCTTTTGTGATTCAATCCGTATATTCCCCTTTACAGATATCGCCCTCTCCCTCATGGTGGTTAGACCCCATTTTATTCTTTTTTCCTTGTAACCTTCACGGTTCATGGTCTTTTTTATATCCCTGTTATAATGGGCCACCTCTTCCATATCAAACCCTTTGCCATTGTCCTCTATAGATAGCTGGAGAACGCTATTTTTAACCTTTAGCCTTACTAATACCTCTGTTGCACCTGAATGTTTTGCTATATTGGTCAGTGCCTCCTGGGATATTCTAAAGAGGGCATTTTCAACAGATACACTGGGTCTTTCAGGCGGGTCATCGCCATCCACTGTAATGTCTATCCCTGTCCTTAAGCTATAAAGCCTGCCATACCATCTAAGACCGGCTAAAAGCCCATAGTCATCAAGGACAGAGGGTCTTAGGTCACTCATGACATCACGGATCTTTTCTGTTGTCTGTTCTATGATTATCAGTGAGTCTTTCAGTCGTGACAGGACAGCCTCAGTTGCGTCCTGTAATTGAGAGGCTATGATGTTCAGATTGATGCTCAAGGCTGTCAGGTTCTGGCCTACACTGTCATGTAGCTCCTGGGATATCCTCCTTCTCTCTGTCTCCTCTATCTCTACAAGCCTTGTTGATAATGCCCTGAGTTGCTCCTGTTGTTCCAGTAGTTCTCTTTCTGTTTTTTTACGCATGGTGATATTCTTTGCTGTACCTTCATAGTATAATACATTGCCTTTTTCATCACGGACCACATGGGCATTTATAGATATCCAGATGGTGGAGCCATCCCTGTGATACTGACTTGCCTCAAAACCCTTTACATAACCCTGAGATTCTATGAGTCTTTTAAACCTCACCCTGTCCTCTGGATTGACATAGTGTTGTTGTATATCCTTTACCGTATTTTTCATCTCTTCTGGTGATTCAAAGCCATACATACTTGCAAGGGCAGGGTTTACCAATAGATAACGACCATCAGGGGTTGTCTGAAATATACCCTCTGAGATATTCTCAAATATGTTTCTGTATCTCTCCTCACTCTTCTGGAGTGCATATTCTGCCTGTTTTCTCTCTGTCTCATCAGTATAAACAGTAACTATCTCCCCTGATGGAAGCCTGTATAAATAATTATCCCGCCATCCCTCTATACGCTCATCAGTATAAAGAGCTATGGGGTGATGTTCTGGCGTACCAGTTCTATATACCCTCTTCAATACCTCTATGAGACCGAATCTGTGGATCCCTGGAAAGACATGGTCAACCCTCCTGCCTATCACATCAGAGCCTTTCACCCTTTCAATGGCTTCAGCCCCTCTGTTTAAGTCTTTTATGGTAAATGTCTCTCCGTTATCATGGGTCTCATATATGATAACGCCTATTTTCATACTATTTAATAGCTCTCTATATCGCTCTTCACATGCCTTAAGCTGGTTTTCTACCTCAAGACAGGTAGCTTTTCTCTTGTTTTCTGTTAATTCGGATAAAAGGGAGGTAAATATCTTTTGGTCTGTTATTACAATACCATCAGAATTCTTATGCAATGCCTGGAGACCCTCTTGTATATCCTCGGCAACCATGACCTTTGCATTGGGCATCCTATTTTTTATAAGAGACTTAAGGGTTGCGATACCCCTCTTTTTCTGTCCTACAATGAAAATAATCCCGTCTTTCATAAAACCAGTCTTTTCCATAACAATCAATCTATCATTCAAAAGGCTTTATTATAACCTTAAGGCAATCATCCCCTTTTGCAACAATCTCAAAACCCCTACCTATATCCCTAAGACTAAGCCTGTGGGTTATAAGGTCTGTGACCTTGACTATGTTTTTTTCTATAAGAGCCAAAGCCTTAATATTATCAATTGGTGCAGCACCATAACAGGTCTTGATTGTTACATCGTTTCTCCATAGGGGGCTAAAGTCTATCTCTACTAAATCCCCTGGGTTGGGGACAGCAAAAAAGAGTATTGTCCCTCCCCTCTCAACAAGCTTAAGGGACTGCTGGGCTGCTGATAAGGCACCAGCACATACTATTACCTTGTCTGCGAGCCTGTCATTGTTTTTTGACCTCAAGATGCCTTCTATATCTTCTCCTGCATGGATAGGTTCTGCGCCTAACCTTTTTGCAGCCTCAAGCCTGTTGTTATATATATCTGTTGCAAAGACCTTGCCTGCACCGAGGCTTAGGCACAGCTTAATCATCAGAAGCCCTGCAATACCGCAACCAAGGACTATAACCGTATCCCCTTTTTTGAGACCTATGGCATCAATGCCCCTCACCACAGTCCCAAGGGGCTCTACAAATGACCCCTCCTCATAGGATACAGTCTCAGGCAAAACCAGTGTCCCTGTTTCCACGCTTTTCCCGGATACCCTCAGGTATTCAGAAAAGCCACCAGGTGTAAAGTTATTCTTTGTCTGGAAGAAATCACAAGCTGTCTCATGTCCCTTCTGACACCAGTAACACTGGCCACAGGGGACATGGTGTGTAGTAAAGACCCTGTCACCTTTTTTGAAATTACTGATACTACTTCCTACCTCTACAACCTCTCCAGTTACCTCGTGGCCTAAAACAAGGGGTGCCTTTTTTATACGATACCACTCAAGGACATCACTACCACATATACCACTTGCCATGACCTTGATGAGTATATCATGAGGTCCTACCTCTGGGACAGGCATCTCCTCTAACTCAACCTTTTTATTGTTGTAATACATCCCAACGAGCATTTATCAACCTTTCTTTTTCTTATTCCCCTCCAACCTGTTTTTTTCCTCAAGGAAAAACTCATAGGCAGCCTCTGGTTTTTCTCTGTCATGAACCACCTTTCTTATGGCCTTTATCATGGCAACAGGGGAATCAGACTGGAATATATTTCGTCCCATGTCTACACCTGCTGCGCCGTCCTGGATGGCACGATAGGCCATGGTGAGTGCATCCTTTTCTGGTAGCTTCTTCCCACCGGCAATAACAATAGGCACAGGGCATGATGCTGTAACAGTATCAAAGTCTTTTTCCACATAGTATGTTTTTACATAGGTTACCCCTAATTCAGCAAGTATCCGTGATGCAAGACGCATATATTTTGCGTCCCTGCCCATGTCCTTGCCCACTGCTGTTACACCAAGGACAGGGATCCCGTATCGGTTTCCCATATCCACAAGCCGTGTCATATTGTGGACAGACTTTGTCTCAAATTGACCGCCTATGAATACCTGAACAGCCATGGCAGCTACATTGAGGCGTATTGCCTCATCTATGTCTATGGCGATCTCTTCATTGGAGAGTTCATTCAAGACACTGGGTCCACCGCTTGCCCTCAAGACTATCCCCTTATCAAAGGTGGGTGGAATTATGGCCCTTAATACCCCACGGGTGAGCATTAGGGTATCTGCGTATGGTAAAAGGGGTAGTATTGTTACATCCACACGCTCAAGGCCTGTTGTGGGTCCTTGAAAATAGCCATGGTCAATGGCAAGCATGACGGTCTTGCCTGTTCTTGGATTAAATATTTTAGACAGACGGTTTTTCATGCCCCAGTCCAGATTATTACAGCCTTTAAGGAAAAAAGGCTTATTTTTTACTGGGATATCTGTATAAAATTGTTTTTCCTTTTCTGACTCATCTACTTCAGGCATAATTTCTCCTTTCTTTATCAGTGAATTTTTTATTTCCACAATTTAGTAAAAATACAATCCATGGATATGTCCCAGGGTATTAGACCATGACAGACTATAGACCATATACTATAGACTAATGACTCTCTATTATTTATCAGGTTTAATCGTATGTCGCTTTCAATCCTCATAACTCAACAAACAACCTGCTAAAGCTGAAGGTATGTATCCAAGGGTAAGAGAACATTTTCAAAGATCTCATTTATCCTATCCATATAATCCTTAATGTGTCAATATTTTTTGGGCATTGAACCCTTTGAGACTATTTTAACATTTTAGACTGATTTAATAAAATCTCAATCAATGGAAAGGCATTTGTTTTACAATTTCATCTCTATAAGATATGGCCCATGAATGCTTAGGGCTTTTTTGAGTTCTTTGGTTAATTCTTCTGCTGTCTCCACTGCGGTTGCATCTACACCTAATCCCCTTGCCACCATCACCCAATCAATGGTGGGATTATCCAGTTCTATCAATGAAAGGGAATTTTTGCCCTGAGTTATAATATTTGCCCTTGAGAGTTCAATCTTTAAGATATTGTATGACCTATTTGAACATATAAGGGTTTTGATGTTCAATGACTCATGTGCCTGGGTCCAGAGGGACTGGACAGTATACATGGCACTTCCATCTGCCTGGACATTTATGACAGGTCTTTCAGGGCAGGCCATGGCAGTCCCAATTGCACAGGGCATACCATAACCTATTGAGCCACCAGTAATAGTTAAGAGTGAGTGGCGCGGTGCATTGGCGCTCATTGGATAGTATGAGAAGAATGATGTCAGGCCTTCATCAACTATAATGGCATCTTCAGGTTGAAGGGCTGCCACTATATAAGATAACTTTTCAGGTGTCAAGGCCCCTGTGGGCATATTTGATTTTAGATCTTTTATCTTTTCATGTGGCTGAAGTCTGTTTTTTTTATTAGAGCCGAGTATCTGGTCAAGATAATCAAGGGCCTTGTAGACATCCTGTCTTTCATTGCATAGATATAATCTTTCCTGCTCTTTAGTGAGCAGATAGCTGTCTACGCCTTCATAACCAAAAAATGTAACTGGCTCCTTTGTACCTACAATTATGAATAGCTCATATTTTCCTAAAAGTCTCTTTGCCTCTTCTGGAAAATAGGGTGTCTTTTCTACATATGGAAGTCCCCCACCCCTATCAATGTAACCAGGGAAGGTCTCAGTAAATATTGCGCAACCTATTTTCTTCTGAATACTTGAGGCTATCTCGAGACCCTTTTTTCTTAAAGCTTTACCACCTAAAAAAAGGGCTATTTTATAAGTTTTTCTAATTCTTTCAACAACAGATTCAATATGGGTCAGGTCAAGGTCTTCATATCTAATGTGGGGGATATTTTCTGTATCATAGTAAGTTATCCCTGATATCTGATGGTTATGGGGGACTATAAGGCTTGCTATCTGACTGTTATAGGCTGCCTGAATTGCATCTTTTGTATCTTTTATAAGTTCGGTAGACTCTTTATTGGTTCTATACCAATGAGATACAGTCTTTACCAATGCCTCTATCTCCATGTTTAAAGGCGGGTCAGCATGTATGTGCCAAGTGGCATGCTCACCTATGATATTTAAAACAGGTGTCCTTGCCCTCTTTGCATTATGGAGGTTTGCGATACCATTTGCAAACCCAGGCCCAAGATGAAGTAGTGTCATGGCAGGTTTTTCAAGCATCCTTCCATAGCCATCAGCAGCACCAGTGCATACCCCTTCAAAAAGACAGAGAATTGCCTTCATCTCAGGATAAAACTTATCCATGGCCAGTAAAAGTGGTATCTCAGTGGTACCGGCATTGGCAAAACATATTCTTATACCTGCTTCATATAGAGTCTTTATTACTGCATCGGCGCTATTTTTTATTCTTTCATCTCTCATAGTCCAAAATCTACCTTGAAATTGTCTTCCTTATTATAAATCTGTGGACTATATTCAATGACACGGGCATCTTCAACGCCTATAAATATATGGGCGCATCTTGGCAGGACATTTATCCTGTTGCCTTTTTCAAGTATATGTACTTCTCTTTCCCCTAAATCTATATCATAGAAGATTGCCCTTATTTTCCCTGAAACAATATAAAAAAATTCCTCTTTTTCTTCGTGATAATGACTCCCCCTGTAAAAACCTTTTTTTAATTCAAAATAGGCAAGGTGTCTTATCTCCTGTTTATAAGATACCTGGACAAATTCACCTTTATCCTCATCCCATCTCTTGGCACCTTCTACTTCTTTTGTATAGGGTAGACTCTGAATATTCACCTTTTCCATAAGATGAGACTAACATAGATTTCTAACTCCTTTCAATCAAGATTTTCAGAAGTTTTGTATAGGCCTTGATTGTTTGTTTATGACCACAGGATCAGATATCAAGGGGGCATATTGTGTTTTTTCTGTTTAATTATTATGAAAAAATTTTTTGAAGATCATTAAAACTTTTAAATATAAAAAAGACGCAGGCAATAAACCTGCGTCTTTTGAAGCCATTTAACCTATGATGTAGGTTTTAAAGGGCGCCCTTCTTCTGTGAATAAACCTTATAGTCTGTGTTGAGGATGTTTTTTGCCTGTTCATCAAGGACATCTGTGATGAAGGGTATCCCGGTTTCCTTCTCTGTTTCACGGTTCCCTGAGAATAAATCTTTTCTTGAGATCTCAGGGAGGCTGAATTTACGGGCACCTGCCATAAGCTGCTGAAGCCCTGCTGCAAGTTTATCTGCAAGGGTCCAAATGGCAATAGCGCCAAAGGGGATGTTTTTCATCTCATCCTCGCCCACCTTCTTCTGGACATCATAGTACCCTGCAAAGATCTCTTCTGGTGTTGACCCGAGTTCTTTTACTGCTGGTGCAAGATCATCCCAGTTACCATTCACAACCTTTCTCCTCTCTGGCCTTAAGACACCCTCGATGTTGGAGCCTACAAAACCAGGGATCATGACTGCCCTGCCCATACAGACCAGTTTTGTAAAAGGCGCACCAAGGGCAAGGGCCTTGAATATATGATCCTCTCTTGCCAGACCTCCTGCAAAGGCGATATCAACAACCCTTTCGCCTCTTGAGGCAAGGATAGATGCATATTCATAGGTCTTGGAGTGAAGAAGTATTGATGGGACACCCCATGTCTCCATCATATTCCACGGACTCATGCCTGTCCCGCCTCCAGAACCATCAACAGTTAGGAGATCGAGCCCGGCATCTGAGGCAAATTTGATGGCCATTGCAAGGGCCTCCATGCCGTATGAACCTGTCTTTAGAGATATCCTCTTGTAACCAATGCTTCTCAGATATGCTACAGACTCCATAAAATTTTCACGGACAGCCTCAGGGGATGATAGGTCTGTATAGCCGAGCCTGCTATGACGGGCAAAAGCCTTTAATGCACCATTTTCAAATGCCTTTTGAACCTCAGGTTTTGTTGGATCAGGGTCAACTACATAGCCCCTATCTTTTAAGAACAGGGCATATCCAAGGCTGTCTACCTGGATCTCACCACCAATATCCTTTGCACCCTGACCCCATTTGAGTTCTATTATAACCTTTTCACCGTATTTATTAATGACATATTCGGCAACACCATTTCTTGTATCTTCAACGTTCATCTGGACAATTATTGCACCGTAACCGTCAAAATAGCGGAGGTATGTCTCGATTCTTCTATCAAGCTCAGGCGCCTTGACGACCTTACCGTCTTTTATAACCGCCTCCCTGTCAACACCCACTACATTTTCGCCAACCACTATAGGTATCCCGATGAGTGCTGCACCTATGGCAAAAGAGTCCCAGTATTTTGCCGCAATGAATGTAGAACCAAGGGCACCGGTCATTATGGGTATCCTACATTTTGTCTTTACCTCGTTTCCAAACTCTGTTTCTATGTTTACATTGGGGAATATGCAGTCATCTGGCGAATTTGAAAGACCATTGGGTAGACCATATGCACCGTAGTTATAGCCCTGTATCCTCAATGAGTTATATGAAAGACCTACATGGCATGTGTTGGAACTTCCAGCAGTGACTATCCCGAAATCCCTTGGATATAGAATCTTTCTGCCTTTCAGGCTTGACAACCATGTCTCACACCTGCCCTTGCAGTCCGCTCGACACAGGGTACACAGACCAGACTCTGCAGGATTGCCACGGTTTACAGTGCCAATCGCGTCATTTGATTTTGGCCATTCAATCATTATATACCTCCTGTTCTCATTATTACGGTAATTAATTGCCTAATATACGGTAATCAATTGCCGAATTAAAAATTCATATTGTCGTGAATTCTATCAATTGAAAAAATAAATGTCAAGTAAAATGATAATGAAAAAAATGTTGCATTTCAAAAGCGAGTTCGATATAATTAAAAAAATGGCAATATTGCCATTAATGATAAAAACTATTGCCGATAAATAGAGGGCCTTTATATGGATAAAAAAAACAAGAAAAAAGAGCTTTTGATACTCCAAGTCTTAAAAGAATCTGATAAACCCTTGACGAGCGCCAGGATTGCTGAGAGGCTTGGGCTTACAGGATACGATATAAGCGAGAGGACAATCCGCCTGTATCTTCAGAAGATGGAGGCAGATGGGCTAGTGTCATCTAATGGCAAAAGAGGCAGCATAATAACAGAAAGAGGGCTGGAAGAGCTTGATTCCTCCTGGGTGATAGATAAGGTAGGTTTTTTATCTGCCAAGATAGACCGGATGTCCTATATGATGAATTTTGATATAAATTCAACCTCAGGCACGGTGGTTATAAATATGACCCTTGTGGAACCAAAAATCTTTGCAGAAAATATCAAATACATTGAAAAGGTATATTATGATGGCTATGCCATGGGCAATCTCCTTACATTTTTAGCGCCAGGAGAAAGCCTTAATCATATAATTGTCCCAGAAGGTATGATAGGCGTCGGCACAGTATGTTCCATAACCCTTAATGGTGTTTTATTAAAGCACGGCATACCTACGACATCAAGATTTGGCGGTCTACTGGAGATAAAGGAGAAAAAGCCTGTCAGATTTGTTGAGATTATTATGTATGATGGAACAAGCATAGACCCACTTGAGGTTTTTATAAGAAGTGGTATGACAAATTACATGGGTGCTATAAAAACAGGGAGCGGAAGGATTGGTGCGAGCTTCAGGGAGTTTCCTGCCGAGAGCCGTGATAAGGTGGAACAGCTTGCAGAAAGGCTCAAAAGGATAGGCCTCGGAGGATTAGTGGGTGTAGGGATGCCAGGCCAGAGCTTCCTCGATATACCAGTAAGTGAGGGTAGGGTAGGTGCAATAGTGATAGGAGGGTTGAACCCTGTATCCATCCTTGAAGAAAACGGGGTTAGGGCATATTCAAGGGCACTGGCAGGGCTAATAGATTTTAACAGGCTATTTCACTTCAGGGAGATGGAAAGCAGGATCAAGCAGTTTCTTTAATTTGTATTTTCCATTAAAATCATCCATCAACTATTCAGGTTTCGACAGATAATCCTTAATAAAGATACTATTTTCATTCAAAAATTAGCTTGACCTATCTTTTTGGAAAATATAGGCTAAGATAGCATGGTAGAAAAATTCAACCAATATAAGGATAAGGCAATAGAAGATGGCGCTGATAATGCAATAGTAATCAAGACATGGGATATATTTACTGCTCCCTGGGTAAGAATGAAATGTCAATTCGGTTGTCCTAACTATGGGATGAGCCTGTGTTGTCCTCCCCATACCCCAACCCCAGAAGAGACAAGAAAGATCCTTGATTCTTACACATATGCCTTATTAATCCATCGACACTGGAAA